>JAMDCE010000619.1 GCA_023489135.1 Chloroflexota bacterium | reverse complement strand
AAGACGACGATAAGAGGTGTATAAGAGCTTGGATATCGACGTTGCCGTGCTGCCAGGACTGGCCAAAGACCTGCAACGAAAGGTCTGCATTGTCATCGACGTGCTTCGCGCAACTACGACCCTGGTGACGATGTTCGAACGTGGATGTCGAGAGGTTACATTGGCAGTCGATGTGGGAGAGGCGCGACTGTTCTCGGCCAAGCGAGATCGAGACTGCCTGCTCGTCGGCGAACTAGGAGGCTTGCCGCCCGAAGATTTCCATTACGGTAATTCACCGGTGGAGTTGGCTCAGGTCGACCTTTCTGGCCGCGAGGCCGTCTTCTGCACTTCCAACGGGACAAAAGCCATTACTCGCGTTTCGGAGGCGAATATGGTGCTGGCCGGCTGCATGCGGAACGGGCAGGCTGTGGTGGACAAGGCCATTTCGGCCGCCTCTGATTCGGGCTGCGACATTACTATCGTCACCTCAGGCAAAGTCCTTTCGACATCGTTCGCCCTGGACGATTTCTTCACCGCCGGCTATTTGGTCTATTTGATAAGGAATCGGCCTGGGTTGGTGGAGGAGGAACTAGTGCCAGAATTGGACTTCTCGGCTCTGGCGGGGAAGCAGGATCCCGGTTCCAGCAATGTGATTCGCCTGGATGATTCGGCCATCGCCGCCTACCAACTCTACCTCTCCTACGCTGGCGCCACCGCCACGCCCTCCGTAGAGGAAGTATTGGTGGCCTTCAAGCAGTCTGGAAACGGTAAAGGGTTGGCCTTACTTGGCTTAGCGCACGACACCGTCTTCGCTGCCCACACCAACACCAGCGCCGTCGTACCGGTTCTCCATCGCGACGATGCTGGCATCTGTCGGATGACGCTGTAGATTACCTACGGTTCCAAGAAAAAGAGGCACTGCCGGTAGCGGCGCGAGCGGCACATATCGTTGACGTAGTCAGAGTAGAGATAGATCCCTCTACGGACGCGGCAACTCAAGATATTCTTATCCTCTTGCAGTAGATTCTTTAATTCGTCGAGTAGACTCTTGGGGTCACTGGTGGCGCAGGTTCCCTTCACCAACAAGTGAGGGCAAATATTTGCGAAGGGCGAGACCATCGACCGGGCGGGCCCGGCCCGAGTAGTTAAGTGGACCGGGAGAACGTCTCCGAACTTAGTCAGAGGCAGAGGGCATTCTCGGCAGTCATCATGCTTCAGGCAGCAAGGTTTATCCTGTCCAGAGAAGCCGCGGACTCCCCACAGGTCCCAGCAACTCCGTCGCACGTTGTAGGCCGGACACTCCCTGCGCGCAGTCTCAACGCAGCCGTGAACGTCCCAGCAATAGATTCTTCGGTCAAGCTTCCCTTCTGCGGGCGCGAATGATTCTCCGGCAGTGGAGCCACGCCCGCGTCTATCAGATTTGATGTAGATATTGGCCATAGCCGGTCCGTCTCTTTCCCTTGCTCAGAAGTAAACCAACGGCCGCGGTTCCTCCGTTTCTTGGGGAAAAGCCGCCAAAACGGAGGCAGTGCGTTTGAGTGGACGGAATCATAACATAAATATCAAGTTGATTCATACTACAGTTTCGACCTGATTCCACTGGGACGGCGGCAGAGACGGCCCTTCGCTCTCGTTCGTGCTAGACGTTGTGGCGCGAAGAGGCTGGCCTGAAGCGCTCGATTGCTAACAGTCTCCAGGGATGGATTGGAAGGCGTAGTGCGACGACCGGATGACACCGCAGCGTCAGATCGCGGGAGAAGATAATTCTAACTGGTTCTGTTTGGTTAAGCGGACCGCCTGGTGGAGTTCGAAGGAAAACAGAGAGCGATCTTGGATTTCCTTGCAACGACGGCAACGGCAAGCCGGCGCCAGGGTGAAACCCTTCAGCCTCCCAGCTAGGTGCTTTCTATTCTATTCGTGACTATCAGTACCAGTCCTCGGCCCACGCGAGTTCCGAGGGCTGGGTTACCGATCTTATCATTATGACGAGATCGTGATTTGCTCCGGCTGCGTCTTTCACTAAGCCAGGTAGAACAGCCGCCCTTCTGAAACCCAATGTTTCCAGCGCTATTATAGCTGGGCGTTCTTCATAGACTAACTCGGAGATAAGCGTCTCCAGTCCTATTTCGGCGGACAGGCCAATAAGTTCTTCGGACAATTTGAAGCCCAACCCCTTACGCTTGCTACCCGGACCAACCACTACTCGGATCTTCCCAACATGGCGTCGGGGCCCGTTGTCCCGGTGACGGCGAAGCACACCATGGGCAACCATCTGCCCGCTGACTTCGGCAAGGAGGGGCACCACCCGGTTATAATCGAGCGACCGGGCCCAGCTTTCGATGAAATTTCGGCTGGTCACGTCGTCAGATATGAACTGTCGATCTTCCTCGGGCAGGGAGGCGAAGAAGGTGATAAGCTTGGATGTGTCTCCTTCGCCGGTCAGACGGAGCGTCGCTTTCTCGCCCCCTTTGAGAGTAACCTCTTTCGGATATCCCTCAAACATTTCCGCTCCCCTGTTGGCCCTGGCCTGCTCGGTTCCGGCGTCTTCCTACATCTCAGAGACAGTGTATCACGAGCCCGGCCCCTTGACAAGTACACCTAGGATGGAGCAAACTACGCGCTAGTCCGGCGATATGCTGGATGTGTCGACGCCGACAACGGCTGAGCGCTGGAAGGGAAGGACCGTTCTTGAAGCGTTTCTCAACATTACTTTTCCCGGTGATTCTCCTCCTGACCGCGTGCACCCTCCCCGCGGCGGTCGACCCGGAAGCGCCGATCTCCACCCCAACCGCGCAGCCCTCGCCGACACCACGCCCCAAGAGCCTGGCTGCTTTTGCGTTTGAAAACTACTGGTCGGAGCACGGGGGCCAGAGAGTTCTGGGGAACGTCCTCACCGATGATTTCCCCGACGGCGATAAGACCGTCCAGTACTTCGAGCGAGCCGTGCTGGAATATGACCCGGGTCAATCAAAGATCGACATGCTGCCGCTGGGGAAGCTTCTAACGGCCGGTCGAGAGAACGAGATGCCATTTCGTCCAGTGCCTTATCAAGCCGAGACCCCTGACTTCCGCTACATCCAGGCCACGGGGCACACTATATCTTTCGGCTTCAAGAAGTTTTGGGAAGACAACGGAGGATATAGTAGCTTCGGTTTTCCCATCTCCGAGGAGTTCGCCGAGGTAAGCGCCACCGATGGCAAGATTCGCACCGTCCAGTACTTTGAGAAGGCCAGATTTGAGCACCACCACGACCTCAAGGGAACGCCTCCCGAAATCGGGCTCGGACTGTTAGGGGTGGAATACGCCGGGACGAGGCAACTCTGGGTAGGCTGGTTCAAGAAACCGATCCCGCTTCCGCCAGCTCCGCTCAAGGCCGCGACGCTACCATTTCCTTTGAAGGGTCCTCACATCGGTTACGGAATGAACGTCTTCTTGTCCCGGCAGGACACCAACCGAGTTCTTGGCTTGGTCAAGGGAGCGGGTTTCGACTGGGCCAGGATACCGCTGGAATGGCGCAACGTCGAGCCCACTCAGGGGCAATTCGACTGGGCCGATTCCGACAATATGATCGACGCTATGTACCGTAACAGAGTCAAGCCTGTCCTGACGGTGCTGCGTTCGCCACCTTGGGCCACCTCCACGGGAGATGCAGGCTTTCCTGATGACCCAGCCGACTACCGGGATTTCATCTATACCTTGGCAGCGCGCTACAAGGGCAAAGTGGCCGCGTACGAGATCTGGAATGAAGAGAACACCGCGGGTGAAACCAAGGGCCGGATGGACGTTGAAAAGTACGTGCAGATCCTGAAGGCCGGCTACGAGGGCGTCAAGGCCGCTGACCCTCAAGCCGTTGTCGTGTTTGGGGCTCTCACTCCCACCGGAGTCATGGATCCCAAGGTCGCTATCGACGATGTCGCCTACCTCGAGGCAACCTACAGGGTCCAGGGAGGCATCGTCAAGAATTACTTTGACGTCCTTGGGGCCCACCCTGGAAGCAACAACAATTCGCCAGACCAGATCTGGCCGGATAACCCCGGAACAGGCGGCTGGTCCGATCACCGGAGCTTTTATTTCCGTCGGATTGAAGACATAAGGGCCGTCATGGAGAAATACGGGGACGGCGACAAGCAGATGTGGCTGACCGAGTTTGGCTGGACGACGAAGAATCCGGATCCTAACTTCAAATATGGTGACGACATCACCCCTGAGCTTCAGGCGCAGTATCTCGTCCGCGCCTTCGAGAAAGGAAAGAAAGATTATCCCTGGATGGGTGTAATGCTCCTATGGAACCTCAACTACTCCACCGTCGTGCAGCCCACAGACGAGAAGGTGGCCTGGAGCATCATTAACCAGGATTTCAGCCCCCGTCCCGCTTACTCCGCTCTCAAGGCGATGCCTAAGAGGCCTTGACGAGAATGCTTGCCTTCTCGAGATTCCCAGAAGGCGAAACCTGGTAGTCACCCTCCGTTCGCGGCAAGAGAGAAAGGGCCGTTCTTCTGCACGAAGGTGGACCGGATTTTCAAAAAAGGGAGCGGTCCTCTGGCCAGCCTCCCCTTTTCGGTACTGTAACTTGTTCTGTGCTCTTTCTGGAAAGTGAGCGCGGATTTGCGAAAAGAGCGCAATTTTCTGGACACTACCCCCTTTCAGTCTATTCCTTTCGGCACGGTTTATGCGGTGCCTACTACAAATGGCCAAAATCTCGCAACCCACTGACCTTCGGAATAAAATGCTGTCTTCGCTAGTAGCGGTGACCAGGGCTGCTCTGATCAGCGAAGACCTCGACCTGTTTCTCGAGCTTGCCCTGGCCCGTGCCACCGCTGTCTTAGCAGCTCCGCGGGTGGCCATCTTCTTGGTAGACGAAGCCAGCGGAGAGCTAACGCCACGCAAATCGGCCGGCTTTGCCGATGAATTGGCCGATGTTGCGCTGAGACCCGGCGAGGGGATCTCTGGCCGGGTGGTTGAGCAAAAGAATCTTGTGACCGTTCGCAACGCTTCGGATGAAGCGGGGGCCGCGCCATACGTCAAGAAGAATGAAATCAAGTCGGCCGTTGGCGTTCCTCTGCAGATTCATGAAAGAGTCATCGGCGCCCTGGAGATAGACTTTCAAACCGAGTGCGAATTCTCCGCGGACGAGATTAATTTTGCGCAGGCTCTGGCCAACCTGGTCGCTTCCGCTATCGAGGATGCCAGATTTCACGATGAGCGCCGCGAAGAGACGAGGCGCTTGCAGGCTTTTATGCGAATGTCGCAGGCCATGGTTCAGACTTTGAACCTGGACGAACTCCTCCGAGGTATCGCCGAACAGGTTTCCCAATTTCTGGGAATCGAGGCGGTGACAATACTGTTGGTGGAAAATGACCGCATGGTGCGAAAAGTAGCGCTAGGCCTGCCAGATGAAATCTGGACGGAACCGCCTAGCCATCTTGGAGAGGGTGTGGCGGGCACGGTAGCGGCAAAAGGAGAATTGCTTCTGGGCGTAGATATCCCGGTCAAAGTGGCGATCACTAGCCAGGCCATCAGACGGGCGGGGTTATATCCTCTCGCCGCGATTCCCATGAAGGCGAAGGAACGAGTGGTAGGCGTTCTGGCCGTGTTTAGCCGTCGGGTGACAGAATTGCCAGACCAGAACCTGGCCCTTCTGGTAACCGCGGCCAATGACGCCGCCGCAGCCATCGAAAACGCCCGGTTGTTTGCGGGCGAGCGGAGGGCCCGCGAAGAAGCGTTGCTCTTTCAGGAGGTCGCGCGGTATGTCGCGGCGCAAGAGGATCTTGCCAAATTGCTCGACGTTCTCGTCTGCGAAGCGGTCTCTCTGTTCGACGCCGATTTTGGGGTTGTGACCACCACTGATCCTGATACCGGCCGGACGGTCTGGCGAGCAGCCGCGGGTTTGACGACTGACGTTTATGGGACCAAGGTATTCGCCCCCGGTGAGGGGATTTCCGGTCAGACTTTAACTAGCGGGAGGCTGCTGGTCATCGAGAGGTTCGGCGAGAATCCAGAGTTTCCTGGGGAGGATTATCCTCTTTTGGTGCAGGAGGGCGCTCGGGCCGCACTCAGTGTACCCCTGATCGCCGCGGGCACACCCTACGGCGTTCTCATCATTGGCTATCGTACCGATCACGAGTTCGCCGATCGAGAGACCCGCCTAGCTTTCGCCCTTGGGAATGAAGCGGTCATCGCAATCCAGAATGTGCAATTGCTAGAAAGTGAGCGGAAGGCGCGCGAGGACACCGAGCGTCGGGCCTCGCGGTCTGCCGCTATCAGCGAGGTGGCTATGGCCGCCCTAAGCGGGACGCCCTATTTAGAAGATGTTGCTCGTCGGATCGTCGAAGCTACGGCGAAGGCCCTGCAAGTCCAGGCCGGTCTCTATATGCGGGACGCGACGGGCAACACTGCTAGCCTCCTCCCCTATTCCGTCAGCCCGGGTCAGGTCATAGAAGAGTTCAGGCAGATACCTCTGGACGACTCTACTATGACCGGCCGGGCCATTGTGACCGGCCTGCCGCAGGTAGTCCTGGGGCCGCCTCTGCCTCCCTTGTCGCGGCGCATCGCCGAAGTCACTGGGCTGGAATCCTTTGCCTCTGTGCCGGTGGAAGCGGGAGGTGAGGTAGTTGGGGCCCTCACCATCGGCCTTCCCGCGGGCCGAGGTCTCGCTGAGGAGGAATTGCACACCATCCAGACCATCGCCGCTCAGGCCGGGGCTGCTATCCAAAACGCGCTGCTTTACGAACGGATGCGAGATCTCAGCTCGCGGCTAACTGTGGAGATGACGCGGACCCACGAAGCAGCCGAAGAGGCTCAGCGGCGCGCCAAGGAAATGAACGCCTTGCTCGAGAGTCTGACTGAGGGCGTGACCATTGTGGATGGCCAGGGCACAGTGGTCTTCTTCAACGCCGTGGGGAGAGAGATTTGCGGATTGACGCCTTCCGACGAGGGCCTGAGGCCCGACCAATATCGCCGGCTTGATATTCGCACTCCCGACGGTCGAATCATCCCGTTTGAAGAATGGCCGATCAGCCTGGCGCTGAGGGGCGAAAGCTTCTCCGGTTACGAGATTGTCTTCACCAGGGCTGATGGCCTCCAAAAATGGCTGAGTTTTAGCGGTAGCGCGGTTCGAGACGAGGAGGGCAGGGTAGTGTTGGCCATCAACGTTTACAGAGATGTCACGGCTCTGAGGGTTTTGGAGCGACAGAGAGAAGATTACGTCAGAGCGATATCTCACGACCTCCGCGCTCCCTTGACCACCATCCTCGGCCAGGCTCAGATGATTGAGCGCGCCGTTAGAGATGGGAACATAGAGCGCATCAAGAGAGGGGCGGCCGCCATCGTCAGCGGCTCGAAACGCATGAATGCGATGATCGAGGATATGGCCGAGGTGATCCGGGCGGAGGCCGGTCTGCTGGAACTGCACCCGCAGCCGGTGGATCTGCGGGAATTTGTGCTTGACCTTACGGAGAGACTCTCCGCCCTGGCGGAGGCTCGGCGAATCCGACTGGAGATCGTCAAGCCAATCCCGCCAGTGCTGGCCGATCCCGACCGGCTCGAGCGGATCCTCACCAATCTGCTCACCAACGCCTTGAAGTACTCATCGTCTGACACGGAGGTAGTGGTGCGCTTGAAACAGAGGGCCGATACCGCGATTACATCCATAAGCGATCGTGGGATAGGAATTGCCCCAGAGGACCTTCCCCACATCTTTGACCGCTTCTATCGAGCTAAGGGCGGACGCAAGGCCGAGGGCCTCGGGCTCGGTCTCTACATTGCCAGGATGCTTGTGGAAGCACACCGCGGCCAGATTTGGGTTGAAAGCGAGCCTGATAAGGGCAGCACCTTCGGTTTCAGCTTGCCTCTGGCCTGA
>JAMDCE010000307.1 GCA_023489135.1 Chloroflexota bacterium | reverse complement strand
GTGTTGTTCCACGTAACCGTGGTTGTCCGAAACACCGGCGATGTACTGCTTTCGTTGGTCTGGTCACAGACTAGGGTTCAACAGGTGCTTCCACTCATTCCCCAAGTTATGGCTTCTATCGACAATTGCGAAAACTTCGTTGATGATGCGAAGATTCACGACCCTCGGATAGAAATTGGGTGGTGCCAGTTGGGTTCACACCGGATAAACTTCGAAGAAAACCAGTGCGACATTGAGCCCGGCGAGAGCGAAGAGATTCACCATGACTTCAAACTTGATCCAGGAGTCAACACCATTGCCGTGTATACCTACGTCAAGAATAGGGCGCGAGATAAGCACGATCTGGGATGGAATCTGACCACTTTTCAAGACCTTGGAGACACTGCCGGGACATCACTAGACGAAGGGGGTAACAAAAGTAATGGTGAAGAGCGTATTGACTGTGCCGAGGGCGACCCAGGCGAAAACCCCGGAGTGGGTAGAGTAACAAGTTCCTCCGAAGCCAGAGACCGAACGGGTCCAACCAGCTGAGCGGCCTGTACGTGAAAGCGAAAGACCACCGGCAAGGCCTGGAGAGACAAGGCAGACCAGTATAAAACCTGATCCGCCCCGCGTCCCGGACAAGAAATAGTGGGCACCTCCGGAGCATCGGCTCACCACGCCGGCAGGCAAGTATGGCTGGCCGCGTCTAGAGTCTCCCACGTGGTCGCGAGACTTGAAAAAGGCAGGATCCATCGCGATCAGAGAAGTCGGAGGCATTGATGCGAACACCGCAGTGGATCAAGAAACTTGGTGGCCGAGCTGGCGAACTCTATGTTGCCGCTGAACTGGCAAAGAGGGGGATCCCCAATACGCTACTGCCTGAGAACTTCTCCGACGATGATATCATGGTCGGCAACAAAGATGGGACAGAGATCCGTTTCATTCAGGTGAAGTCCTGCCACCCCGACAGATCTGAGACCTTTATATTAAGAGAGAACCATGAACAGTGGGCCACCACTGCAGGGCCAAATCAGTTCGTGGTATTCGTCTGGCTGGGCTCGTCCAAGAGGAACACCGGCCCTCGCTATTGGATCGCCACGAGGCAGGACGTAGGGAAGGCTTGCATAAAGTGAACTTCACATGGAACAAAGAACCCCGAGCGGCCTTTCTCGCTTGATGATCTACCGAAGGAATGGGTCGACAATTGGAGCTATTTGATCGGTTCCTGCCGAAAACTTAGTCGTGAGCGTCTTAGATACCTGACGCTTGCCACCGGGAGCACAAACTGCGTTTCTTGTGCTTCGAGAACAGCAAAGTAATTGAGCATTTCCTTAGTGTGCAAAGGGCCGAACGACTCCAACCAAGCTGGACCATTTCACCGATTCTAGCGTGGGTGCACTAGGACAAATTTTGACATATTGTGAAGTTTTCACCGAAGCTACGGCTTTGCAAAGATATGCAACACTCTAGAAGGGGCTTGCCAACCGCGCCAACTACTACTAATAGAAAGGGACGATTGTACACTAAATTGACCGCGAAAGAAGGGGATGGCTGTTCGTACTTTTCGGAGCATTAAAAGGAGATGGCCGGCTGGGTATTTGACTTCCTGAACTGCCAAAAGGACTGGACAATGGGCAGGACGTGGAATGGGACGTGTCGTAGGGGATAAGCCTGTCAGAGACCTAGGCAAGCGAAGTTAACATCTATTTGAGACGAGGTGGTACCTTCGGACCCAAAGACGTCGAGGCTATAGGCGGCGGCCTGGTTTTGGTTCTGGTCGGTGGAGCGTTCCTGTCCCTGGTAGGGGGTCACTGGTCCACCTGTGCTTCGTCAGACCCTTGTTCATGGTTTTCGGCCCTGGAATTGCGTTTATTTGCTGTGTCATGGTGGGCTCGAGATTGTTGGGTGCGTACAACTCCCCGTCGACCAACAGGGAGAAAGTTACCTGGTGGATTCTTACAGTGATATTTGTCGTTGGGCTTATCGCCTCGCTCATCGTATCCAGAATGATCTGGGATAACGGTCTGGTTTGAGGTTGACACTCCAGGGATAGACGATCAACTCCAAGGTAGTCGTGGTGTCTACGGATGTCGGGCAGCGTACCCGAGAGGGCAGACAATTCTTCATGGATGGGAAGTTGCTCACGGTAGCACAAGGCTCACACCACTGGGCGTTGGCGAGAAGGCGATGCGGCGGTGGATCAAAGGGTGCGAGCTCCAGGGCTTTCTGGCAGGTGGGACCAAGGCGGGGTATCGGATACGTGAGTCAGAAGTGCGGCGTTTCTTGGCGGAACTTGAGTCAGGACGCGTGAAGAAATCGGGCACGGATGAGGCAGCGTAACCTAAGCGCTGACGAACACGAGGGACAATAAGCACTGAGTTTGTGGGCAACGGGGGGCGGATTGGGGGATACATTATGCTCATGATGAAGGTTGCCATCAACTTCCCGGGGGTCAGGAGCGGCGAAATTGAGGTTCCGAGCGAATCACACGTCGCAGAAGTCGTTCAAGCTGCCGTGGCTCTCTTGGGCTTGCCTTCCTCCTCCTCGGGTCTCTATAGATATCAGGTAACGCATGTGGAGTCTTGGAAGATACTTCGGGATGAGGAAACTCTGGCAAGTGCTGGCGTGAAAGCTGGTGATACGCTCACGTTTGAGCTACTGCTCCAACCCCAGGCTGTAAGTACGCCCGCCCAGGTGTCAGTTATGAGTGTGACGGGGTCACCGCTGTGGAATCGCCTTTCGACTTCGACTCCGACGGCGAAGCGGGACAGGCCGGAATCCTCGGCAATCTCGACAACCGGCAAGGAGCGGCATTCACGCGGGATAGGAGGAGGTTCACCCGCAAGGGAGTTGACCGCCCGTGTCAATGTCCCCAGTGATGAGGAGTTGGAGGTTAATCTGGTTCCTTCTACCAGCGTGTATAGGTTGGGCGAACATCGTGGAGACCAGATGTTTTGGAGGGAGGTGTCGTTCCTGTTTTTCGGTTCCCTCTTGGGGATAGCTGTTAACTTGTCGACCTCTTGGCCTACGGTCATAACGACCCCTTTGATCATCATTGGTTTACTACTGCTGGCTTTCGCCCTAATAGCTCTCGTTGCGGCCAAAAGGTATGAACACCGAGCCGAGGACTTGATAGCAAGCGTTCCGTCTTTGGATCAGGTCTACCGGGGTCGGCCACGCGGCGGTACACGATTGAACCGACAATCTCGGATAACTGAGCGCAGCCATGTCCAGCTCGCGTCTGGTAACGAGAAGGCCGTGGACGGCCAGCAGCCCGGTACTGCGGAGGGGTGAGGTCTGGGTCCGCTAAGAATGGATCAAGGCTCTATCAAGGCTCTGATAAGGAGGCGCGGCCGGTGACACTGTTAGCAACCTATATTGATCCGTATGGTATCCTGCACTTGGCCGATTCCAACTTGAGTTACGACGATGGCTCTAGTGCCGGAACTAGCGATAAGATTTTCGCAATTCCCCATCTAAACGCTGGTCTTTCCGTCGCGGGATCCTACGAAGTGAGAGGAGTCCGGATGGAATCCTGGATGCCGCACTTCATAGGAAGCGGAGGTGGATCGAGCGCCAGAACCCTTCGCGAGTTTGCTGAACAGCTGGGTGCGGAGTTGGAAACAGAAATGCTGCCCGAGGAGAAGAAACTCCACAACCTCGTCCACATTGCCGGTTATGTCCAAGAGGAGGGTGGGTGTCATCCAGAGTTCTGGTTCGTCAGGAACGTTCAGGGTATGGATGACAAAGGCAAATACGTAAACGCGACCGACAATTTCCAGACCAGTGAAGACTTCTGGACAAGAGACTATTCCCGGGATAATTGCGAGGAACTATTCAGAGGTGGCAACGGGTGGCTCTATGTCAACGGTTTTCCTCCGGGCCGAATTGTTTTCGTGGAACTCCAAAAGCGTCTTAGTCAGGTCTTTTCAGAGATCTGGAGCAACCCAGATTGGGAGTTCCGACCACCCGAGGACTTTGGCGAAGCCGCGCTTCTTCGCAGTCTCTACCTAGCTATTGTCGGCGTTCTTTGTGCGCTTAGTGGTTATGGGCCATACGTGATTGGTGGAGATATCCAGGATCTTAGGATTCCTGCGCCACTAGATGTTGTGACGCCGCGCCCCGCGCGAGAGACGTGAGGGTGTTTTGGTTAACTAACGTGTCCTGACACTGAAATGCCTGTTTCAAGAGCAGATAACTGGACAAAAAACGGTTACCTGTCTGAGCGTGAAGCACAGCGCTTAGAGGTAAATAGCTTCTAGGCAATGGGTCGGGGGTTCGAGTCCCTCCAGGGACGCCACATAAGCCACAGAAAAGCCGCTAGATAGGGTGACATCCCCCACTAGCGGCTATTATTTTGCCCTCTTTAGAGATGACGCTAGAGGTGCCAGATTTCCGCGCCCATTGGTCACCTATTTGCACTTAAAGCGGCTGTCAACCTCTGCCCAGCAGCCTCTTCCAGCATCGTCGGCAATACGTGGCTATAGCTATCCATCGTCAGGCTGATCTGAGAATGCTTCTGAAGCTCCTGGACCATCAATCAGATTGAGCGTTGCCATACAAGGGCTAGTATGATATGATCACTGTTGAACTGGTGGAGTTGCCAATCGGGTTCTCTCAAATGCGAAATGTCCCCACCCAGCGTTCTGTGTAGTACCGGTGTCGCCATCAGAATAGAGGTACTCTATGCTGCCTCCCATCATTGCGTTTAGCGCAGGCCAGGTCTGCCAACTAACCGGCTTGAGTCAAAGGCAATTGACCTACTGGGACCGGACCGGGTTCCTGGGGCCCGAGTTCCGAACTACGCGCCGCGGTGCCTTTTCCCGGGTTTACTCCTTCCGAGATGTAGTCAGTCTTCGTGTTATTGGCATCTTGAGGAACGAACACAGGGTTCCTCTGCAGCGCCTTCGTGAGATCGGGGAGTATCTAGGTAAGAAATATACCGCTCCCTGGTCTGAGGTCGCTTTCTATGTAGTGGGAAACGCGGTTTTCTACAGAGACCAAGAGACTCAGGCCATGATGAGCGGGCAGCAACTTGGACAGAGTGTATTGTTCGTTGAAATGGACCGTGTGGCGCACGACGTGGCCACCAGGGCACAGAAGCTGCGCGACAGGTCGATCGAGGATGCCGGCCAGATTGTGCGTAATCGCTATGTTATGCACAATGAGCCAGTCTTGAAGGGCACGCGCATTCCTACGCAAACGATCTGGAATCTGCATGTCGATGGCTATAGCAGCGAGGAGATCCTGGAAGATTATCCAGTTCTGACCCCACAGGATGTGAAGGCGGCGATTGAATTCGAGCGTTCTCGGGTGCACCGAAGAGTTGGATGAATGGGCCATGAGGCGCCCGTTATGCATTTGCTTATGGATCAGAATGTGCCACCCGACGTATGGAGGTATTTTCAGGGAAGGGGCCACAAGGTTCAGTTTGTTTCCGAGTTGTTTGGTCCGGAGACACCTGATCCGGTCATAGTCGAAGGTGCTTCGAGAGTTGGTGCCATTGTTGTCACGTTCAATCATCGGCATTTCCGGCCCCTTTCAAGCAGGTGCGCCGCTGGGCTAATAACGTTTACGTGCCGAGAGAAGAATGCGCGCGGACGGTTGAAAGAAGACATTACGGAAATAGAGGAGCATTACGACCAATTCGTATCGGGTAAGGTCAGCACTTTCTTTGTCGAGGTTGGAAAGAAACGATTAAGGATTCATACGTAGGTGAGGCAATAAAGCCTAATAGAGGGGGAGGCCCAATGGCGGGTCTCCCCTCCTTCCGTTTTTCGTACCCATACTACGCCCGCTGCACGTATTCTATCAGCTCGCCCGCTTCGCTCTTTGAGAGCAGCCGCGCCGCTTTGCGGTAAGCTTTGTGACAGCGAGCCCTGGCTTCCTCATCAGTGGCCAGCCGAGAGTAGTGCGCGGATCGGAAGGAAGGAAACTTTAGGGTACCCTCTACTTTCACGCCCAGTAAGACCAACTAACTGACCAAGTCCGGCGACTGCTTCTCCCTCCCCGACCACCGCCTCGTGACCGAACAGGCCGGCGCCTATTGACCGGCGGCATACAATATGATTGTCTAATAGGCACTTGCCTGGCCCACGATCACTGCTACAGCGTTCAGCTTCTGCGTCCTCGAGAACCAGTTCCGGCACGGCGATTAGATGTCCGAGCCAAGTCCGGGGCGAGTGACCACCCCGCTGTCATGGGCCTTCCCCGGACTCGGCCTCTGAACCTCGAGCTTCTTGACCGGGAAGGCCCGGCCGATTTGATCTCCGCGACTCAGCCCTGGTCTAGGACTAGGCTCTTTCAGTTCAAGCCTTCGCGCAGGCCAAGGGACAATCCTTCGCTCTGGTCGGACTTGCGTCGGACTTCCACGCCAATTTGGCGAAACAATTAGGAACGTCAAGGAGGAAGAGCGAATGACCGTGAGATGGGTTCTTTCTGGTCTGCTGCTCGCTCTGGTGATGTCGTCTGCGCCCCTCACGGCCCTGCCCGGCCCGTTGGCCCAGAGCAGTTCCGCCCTGGCCTCCGTGCCTCAGACGCGAGGTAACGAACCCGCTAGTTCGGCCAAGATCGCGGCCAATCTGGCCAAGACGCCGCTCATGTTCATCGAGAACGTTGGCCAGTTCGACCAGGGCGCGCGCTTCCGGGTCCAGGGCGCCGACGCTAACCTCCTTCTGGACGACGACGCTCTGTGGTATAGCGTTATGGAAAAGCCAGCTCCTGCTGCTTTCGGGCCCAAAGTCGGACCGCAGTCGGACCCCCTTGCCGATACCAAGCAGGCACCGCGCAAAGGGGTAAACCTTAAGGTGGGCTTCGTCGGGGCCAATCCTCATCCCCGGATTGAGCCCTTCAACCGCTTGGAGACCCACGTGTCCTACTTCATCGGGAACGACTCGAGCCGGTGGAAGTCTGATGTTCCGGTATGGGGTGGAGTTCGCTATGTCGACATTTATCCAGGCATCGATCTCGAGGTAACGAGCGAGAATGGCCACTTGGTCCAGAGGATGGTGACGAAGAGAAAGGCCAACCTTGAGGCCGTGCGTTTGAGAGTTGAAGGAGCTGATTCGCTAGAAGTGAAGGAGGGTCGCGTTCAGGTTAAGACCGCTATAGGCACCCTGGATGTGCCTGGACTGAAAGTGCAGGGCACCGATGGTTCCATCGCAGCCCAGGCAGCGAAAGGCCCGGAGGTGAATGGTAACGTGGTGATCCGTCCCTTCTCAACCTCGCAACCCGACTCTGGTCTTTCGGCTTTCAGCGCTACTGACCTTCTCTACTCCACCTTTCTGGGTGGAAGTGGTTATCATTACGGCTATGGCATAGTAGTAGATAGTTCCGGTGCTGCCTACGTCACTGGCTTCACCACATCTCCATGGGACCCCACCACTCCTGGTGCCTTTGATCCTACATGGAATGGCGAATCTGATGCCTTTGTCACCAAGCTCAACCCTAGTGGGACTCAACCAGTCTACTCCACCTATCTGGGTGGAGGTTATTGGGACGAGGGACGTGGTATTGCTGTGGATAGCTCTGGCGCCGCTTATGTCACTGGCGGCACTGGGTCTTCGGACTTCCCCACTACTCCGGCCGCCTTTGACACCACAATCAATGACAGCCACTCCGATGGCTTTGTCACCAAGCTTCAGATGTTAGGTCCTGCAGTCGTCGACCTTCCCGTGATTCTTGACAGCGCCTACGGCGGCTGGACCACCGGCATCAGCATCAGAAACACCAGCGCAGGCGTGGCCAACGTCCAAGTTCTCTACTACAACAGCACCGGCGCCAATGTTCTTACCGATAATGCCAACATCCCAGCCAACGGCTTCTGGGGCAACTACCAGGGAGGCCGGTTCGGGGGGAACTGGGCTGGCTCTGCTACCATCCTTAGCACTAAGCCCGTCACCGCCATTGTCAATGAGGTCGGCCCAGTCTCCGCCAA
>JAMDCE010000493.1 GCA_023489135.1 Chloroflexota bacterium | reverse complement strand
CTGGAGAAGCAGTTCGAATTCATAATCGTTTCCGATTAGAACCTTCGCTCCCTTTGACGCGTCTAAGAGATCATCTCCGGTCAGGGCAATGATCTGCTGTCCGGGATCGAAAACGTAAGGTATCCCCAACTCCCGACACTCTCGAGCATATTTTACCATCGCCCTGGGATCGTTGGGTGAGATAATAGCTAGATCGACGTCCAAAGGAGAGACCTCTTTGAAGCTGAGGGTATGGGCCTGGCTCATAGCTCCCGGATAGAACCCGGTGATCTGGCAATCCGCTTTGTCCGTGGTGATAAAGCACGAGGCCGTAAATTCGCCCTCGATGACCTTGATCAGCGAAGTCTCAATGCCTTCCCTCTCCAGCCAGAGCCGGTATTCAACGAAGTCGGTGCCAACCGTGCCCATGATCCCCGCCGGTTCTCCCAGCAAGATAAGGTTATAGGCGATGTTGCTGGCGCAGCCACCTGGCTGTCGCTTGAGAGAATTGACCAGGAAGCTTACGTTGAGCGTGTGAACTTTGTCGGGAAGAATATGCTCTCTGAAATGACCCGGGAAGTCCATAATATGATCGAAGGCCAGCGACCCCGTCACCACTATGCTCATAGAACATCCTTGTCGTTGGTTCAGATTAGCCCGTACTTAGCTCTAAACATCCTTGACGTTTCGGCCGTGAGAGTCAACACCTGAAGCGCCACCTCTGGAGTCTGCGACCCCAGCCCACAGGTCGGGGTGATCAAGGACGAAATGACGAGGCTCTCCATCTGAAGTCCTTTCTGCACCAACAGGTCCATCGCCTCTTCCAGTCGCTGGAGAAGCGCTTCAGCCGTTTGGCCAGACAAGGCCTCAGGGGTGTTTGGAACGATTCCCCAGGCGATGATTCCTCCTCTTCCCAGGAAAGAAGTTACCTCTTCCGGGTAAAGAGCCAGAGATCTGGCGTACTGGTAGGCGTCGAAGCTAATGATGTCGGTGGAGGTCCCCAGAAGTAGAGACCAGTCCGTGTTTCCGCAGCAATGGACCCCCTTTAATCCGGATAACCCCGACAAGACCTCCTCCAGTTGCGCTACCACCTGCTGCCGGTCCAGCGGAACGAAGACCGAGCCAACGGCGTGAAGGTAAGGCTCGTCCAGCCAGATAACAGTGTTCGAATGCAGGTCGGTCAGCGCCTTTTCTTGCCAGCGCGCTTTGAGGCTAAGAAGCTTGGTCGCGGCGTCGGCCAACTGCTCGTCGTACAGGATCGATCGCCGAACCTTATCGGTGACCTGCAGCCCCAAACTCACCGGGCCCGTAACCTGCCCTTTTATCGCTACTGCCTCGCCCAACCGGTTGCGTGTTTCCAAGAAAGCCTCGAACCCGGCGGAATAATCTGGCGTCAGGCCGTAGGGCTCAGCGTTTCCCCCCAGGTAGTTGGAATACAATTCCTCCAATTCATCGACGGCTCTGGACGGGTCCACGTAGACCCGTTCGTTTTCTCGATCCACTACCACGCCGGGAAGGCCGGCGGTGAATTGAACGTACATATTCTCGAGAAAGCTGCGGCGGGGCAACTGCGGCCAGAAGGGAATTTCGGGTAGAACGCCAGTCACTAGATCGACGGCGTCAGTGGCGCTCCTGTGCGGAAGGCTCCCGATCGCCGTCGCCCGCCCTTGACCCACCAGCCTCTTCAATTTTGTTTCGACGCGATCTGCCACTATGGTCATTCTCTTTAGTCGTTCGGGTCCGCCAGCAACGGAGCTTGGTAGGAGCGAAGCGCTCGCCACATTTCCTTGTTCTCCGTAAGGCGGGCACGTTGCCCGCCGGATTACCCGGTTAGCTCGCGGGCAAGATGCCCACCCCACTTAACTGGGTGCCTCAGCATGACAAACCATGGTCGTAGTATCAAGAACCGGCCAGCTCGGCGAATGGCGGCTTCAATATCCCCCGTTCGGTGATTATTCCGGCAACGTAACGACTCGGGGTCACGTCAAAGGCCGGGTTCGCCACGGCCACGCCTTCGGGAGCAACGCGCACCCCTTCGATGCAGGTGACTTCCTCGCCGCTGCGCTCTTCGATGGGTATCTCGTCTCCCGACGCCAGATGCTCTTCCGATCTAGAGAACGGCGCCGCCACGTAGAACGGAATTCCATTCTCCTTGGCCAAGACGGCCACCGAATACGTTCCTATCTTGTTGGCGACGTCTCCGTTGGCGGCAATGCGGTCTGCGCCCACGACCACCAGGTTTATCCGCCCTTTGCGCATGAAATAACCGGCCATGTTGTCCGTAATAAGAGTGGCCGGGATGCTCAGTTGCTGCAACTCCCAGGCCGTCAGGCGCGCCCCCTGAAGCCGCGGTCTGGTCTCATCCACAAAAACGTGAAGTCTCTTCCCCTGTTCGTACGCCGCTCGGATGACGCCCAGCGCCGTCCCGTAGGTAACGGTGGCCAGGCCGCCAGCGTTGCAGTGGGTCAGAACGCTATCTCCGTCGCGGATCAATGCGGCTCCGTAGGCCCCCAGCTTGCGGTTGGTCGCTTCGTCTTCCTCGCCCATCAACTGGGCCTCTCGCACCACCGCCTCCACGATGGCCTGCACGCCCTTCGGTGCGTATTCCAGGGCCACACCCTTGACCCGTTCCAAGCCCCAGACGAGATTCACTGCGGTGGGTCTGGTACTTCGCAGGGTTTCGGTGATCTGCCCGAGCTCGTCCAGCAACTCTCTCACCGATTGGGCCCTACTGCCCTGGAGGCCCAGGGCGACCCCCATCGCCGCCGCAACGCCCAAGGCTGGGGCGCCGCGGATCTTCATTTCACGAATGGCCCGGGCCATGTCCTGGTAACCGCTTACCTTGATAACGGACCATTCCCCTGGCAGTTTAGTCTGATCTATTAGCCTGACTAGGCCCCTGTCCCACTCAATCGTCTTCACAGAATGACCTGCTCGTTGCAAAAAAAAATCCCTCACAATGAGAGAAATTCACCAGACCATTATCTCTCATCTCTCAGAACTAAGCGTTCTGTCGGAATTGGCACCAGCAGCGAAACCGGAAACCCAGAATCCCTAAGGAGAACAACCTTCTCCTTTCTCCTGGGTTCGGTCCCGGTTTCGACCTTGGTTGCCGGGCTTCATCGGGCCGGTCCCTCCACCCCTCTCGATAAGAGCGAGCACCTTTATTCACTTTTCTTAGGTAGAGCGCATCATAGCATAGGCGCCTGCAAAAAGCAAGGACTAGTAGCGAATGAGGGATATCACATCGTAGCCCTCGAGCCGGTTGCGGGCGTTGAGAAAGGTCAATTCAATTAGGAAGGCCATCCCCACGATAGTTCCGCCCAAACGCTCCACCAGATGGGCCGTGGCTTCCACGGTGCCCCCAGTCGCCAGCAGGTCGTCGACAATGAGCACCTTCTGACCGGGCGCTACGGCGTCGAGATGCATCTCGACGGTAGCCAGCCCGTACTCCAAAGCGTATTCCGCCTCAATAGTCGCGGCGGGAAGCTTCCCCAGCTTGCGAACGGGGATGAAGCCAGCCCCTAACTTGTAGGCGATGGGTGCGCCCAAGATGAAGCCTCGGGATTCCGCAGCCACGACCAGATCAACCGGCTGCTCGGCGTAGTGATGGCTCAAGTTATCGATGGCATGTCTGAAGGCCTCGCCGTCCTTCAGCAACGTTGTTATATCTCGGAAAAGGATCCCCTTCTTGGGAAAATCAGGTATGTTTCTGATCTTCTCCGCCAGATTCATTAACGCCCCTCCTGTAGGAGATAGAGAAGATAAGCAACTCGGTTGTTCGAACGCCGCAAAGCGCCGCGGCCAAGCCTACGCTCGCTTGGGATAATAGCAAAGAGACCATAAGTTTGCAAGGTGGCCCCTGTCGCGCGACAGTCCTTCCTCAGGTTTCATCGACCTCTACCCGAACCTCTTGCAGGTATTCTATTTGGACATCCTCTCAGCAATTTGGTAACCTGCGGGAGAAAAGGTAAGTCCTCCAGCAGGTGACAGATGGACGATCCTGGAGGCTTCTTCCTCGAAAGGCAAAGCCACTCCTAAGGTAGCAGCCCCGGAGCGATAGCCCTCATCAGGTCCCTTAGATCGTGAGGTGACAACTGCCCCAGCGCAGTGGCCCGCGCGCCGGAGGCAAAGGACAGATCGGAGCCATACACAGGCCCGACCACCCGTGTCTGCACGCCCAGGGGACCCATCCCTATGGCAATGAGGGGCTCTTCGATGGCCTGGGTTCGGGCCTGGTAGGCCGCCCCCAGCACCGCTAGAACGTCGGCCGGCGTGCGCGTCATAACGGCAAACTTGGCGATGCTGCCACCGGCCGCTATCTCTTGCTTCACGATTTCCACCAAACGTTCCTGAGAGGGGGTTCCAGAGAAATCGTGGTACGAGACTATCACCGGCACATTCCTGCAGCAGGCTTCCTGGATAACCTGGTCCCGCCAGGCGACGCCCGTGCCCAGCTCAATGTCCACGGCGTCGGCACCACTATCGATGGCCGCGATCAAGCTGGCGACTCGGACCTCCTCGGCCAATCCATTCGCTCCACCCTCTTCGGCCGAGCGGTTGGTGATAATGAGCGGAAAAGGGGTGATGGTCCGTAGGCGATCCAGAAGGGCCGGGACAGCGTCGGGGTCGAGATCGTGCACGTAGTCCAAACGTATCTCCAGAAGATCGCACTCCGTCGCCGCGGCACGCTCCACCGAGGCGATGACATCGGCAATATCACAGGCAGCGACCGCGACGCAGATAAGGGGATACCGGCCACCGAGGAGGACGGAGCCGAGCTGGACTGGCTTGCGAGCCTCGGGTCTTCTCAATTGTCCATCCATAACATCTCACCCCCGTTGGGCCGTTATCTCCCTAAGCACCTCCTGGACCAGAGCATCCGGGACCTCTATCCCCATTTCGACGCGGCCCAGCGAAGAGGGCAGCACCCACTGAATTCTCTTTCCCCGGCTTTTCTTGTCCAAGGTCATCGCTGCCAGGAGGTCGCTCACGTTGGCTCCGTCATAGGCCGTGGGCAAACCAAAGCGCTGCAGAAGCCGCCTTTGCCGCAGAACGGCTTCACCCGAAACCAGGCCCAATCTCTCGGCCAATCGCGCCGCGGCGTCCATCCCGATAGCAATCGCTTCTCCGTGCAAGAAGGTCGAATAGTTCGTCACCGCCTCCAAAGCGTGCCCCACCGTATGACCATAGTTGAGAATCGTTCTAATACCCGACTCTCTTTCGTCCTGACTCACCACAGTCGCCTTCAGCCTCGCACAGGTTCCAATAACAGTCGCCACAGGTCCGGCCAGTTCTCTCAGATTATCGACCTGCTCCTCCAGCGTATCAAACAGACTGCCACCTAAGATGCCCAGACAGGACCCTTCGATCACTCCGTACTTGATCACCTCGGCCCAGCCCGCTCTCAGTTCGCGGGCTGGCAGAGTCTGGAGCGCCGTGACGTCCGTGAGAACCAGCCGTGGCTGGTAAAAGGCGCCGACGAGATTCTTCCCTCGCGAGTGGTTGACCCCCGTTTTCCCTCCAATGGCGCTGTCTACCATTGCAAGAAGAGTAGTGGGAACCTGGATATAGGTTATGCCGCGAAGATAGGTGGCCGCCACAAAGCCGGCCAGATCTCCTGTCGTGCCACCGCCCAGAGCGACGATAATGTCTTGGCGCTCCGTGCGCTCTTCCAGCAGCCAGTCATACAGAAGCTCAGCCTGATCGAGAGACTTGGCCGCTTCGCCCGCCGGAACGACCATACTTCGCACGTCGAAGGACTCGCCGAGAACACCCTGCTCCACCCTCTCGCCGTAAAGAGAATAAACGTTTCCATCGCTGACAACCCGGATGTTGCGCTCGCCGGGAAGGAGTTGCCGCAGGTAGGTCCCTAACTGATCAAAGACGTTCTCTTCGACGATGATAGGATAGCGTCCACCGCTGGTGTTAACCCAGATTGCCGCTTCTTCCAGGGGGGCACCGACTACCCCTCTTTTGCCTTCGGCGGTCCGTTTCTCCAGCCGGTGCAGCAGCGCCTGGGCTCTGGCAAGTTCTTCGACCACGTCATCCTCACTCAAGAGGTCGGTGTGGATCGTCCAGTCGGCCTGCGCATAGCTGCTTTGCCTGCTTTCCTTGAGAGAAGTTATCCGCTCCAGGGAATTGGGGCCGGCGAGAAGTGGACGGGGCACTTCACCCGCAGCTAACCCTCTGCTGAGACGCTGGAAGATGACCTCCGGGCTGGCCTCGAGGCAGATGATCCAACCGTTCTGCCGCATTACCTCGCGGTTGACAGGTGATGCCATTGCCCCGCCACCAACGGAGATTACGGCCCGGTCGTTGTGGCAGGCTGCCGCCACAGCGTCTCGTTCCATTTCGCGGAAAGCCGCCTCTCCGCTGGTGGCAAAAACCTCAGGCACGCTCACCCCGGCCTTCCGAGCGATTTCGTCGTCTGTGTCGACAAAAGGACAGCCCAGTCTGGCGGCCAGTTTCCGACCGGCAACGGACTTGCCTGACCCGCTGAAGCCAACCAGGATTACGTGCCGTCGCCGCGGGAGGTTGCTCATTTCGCGCAATGGAATAAGTCCCCTTGATCAGAAATATGAACACACGCCATTATAGCCCAACCTCGTGTGCGGAAACCAGGGCAACCAACCTTGCAATTGGCCGGCGGATACCCTATAATTCGTACGTGTAAGAACAGAGGGCGTGTGATAAGCACTCTTTTAGTAGTCTAAGAATACCCGATTTTCTATGGCTTCTCGTTTGGCCGCTCAGAGAGTGACGATCACCATCAGCCCCATAGTTTTTCCCGCTGTAAGCCTGTAGCATCCTGATCGTTAGACGAGTCGTTCGTGGCGGTGGGAGAGCGGGCTCAAGGTTTTTTTAGACAGTCGATGAGGGTAGATCGATGGAAAACCACAGCAGACGCATTCTCGTTGCCGACGACGACCCATCAATTCGCGCTCTCCTGAAGGAGCTTCTGGAGGGAGAACATTACAATGTGTACGAGGCCAAGGACGGGGAAGAGGTCGTGGCTGAGGTCTCTGCGACAAACCCGGATCTGGTCTTGATGGACATCCGGATGCCCAAAGTGGATGGATTGGCCGTGCTTCAGCAAATGCAGGCCGAGAAGAAAGACATCCCCATGATCCTGATGACGGCCTTCGGCAGCTCCAACCTGGCTATCTTCTGCATTCGCCTCGGAGCCTACGACTACATCACCAAACCCTTTGATCTCGATGACCTGTTGCTCACTATTAGGCGCTTCTTCGAGAGGCAGGAGCTCACTCATGAAATCAAGGTTCTGCGCCAGCAGATGCAGCGCGATCCCAGCGAGCGCATTATTGGACAAAGCCCGGTTATGCAGGAAATCTATAAGACTATCGGCCGCGTAGCTGGCAGCGATGCCACGGTGCTCATTAGCGGAGAAACGGGTACCGGAAAGGAGCTAGTGGCCGAAACAATTCATTACAACTCCACCTTCAGCAGAGGTCCTTTGATCAAGGTCAACTGCGCCGCGCTGCCAGAGACTCTGTTGGAAAGCGAGCTTTTCGGACATGAAAAGGGCGCTTTCACCGGAGCGATTATCCAGCGCAAGGGCCGCTTCGAGCTAGCCCATAAAGGGTCCATTTTCCTGGACGAAGTGGGCGAGCTGAGCCTGGGCACTCAGAAGAAACTGCTCCGTGTCCTTCAAGAAAGGGAGTTTGAGCGCGTGGGAGGGTCCACCCCCATCAAAGTTGACGTGCGGGTAATATCCGCCACAAATAAGATCCTCGAAGACGAGGTCGGCAATGGGAAGTTCAGGGAAGATCTGTTTTACCGTTTGAACGTCATATCCATAAACCTTCCTCCGCTCAGAGACCGCAAAGACGATATATCCCCCCTGGTGGAGCATTTCTTGCATAAGCACCGCTATAGCCCCGACAGCCCGCCCAGCCGAATCTCGGAGGAGGCCCTGAAAGCCTTGTACCAGCACGACTGGCCTGGAAATGTGCGCGAACTGAGCGGAGGAAGGTTTATGG
>JAMDCE010000231.1 GCA_023489135.1 Chloroflexota bacterium | reverse complement strand
CGTACTTGCCGGCGTCGGACACGGTGATGATCTTCACGCCCTTTTCCTGGATGAATTTGGTTTCATTATCGATTTCGCTCTTGATCCAGGGCTCGAGGTCGCGCTCCACCTTCTTCCAACCCTCGATGATCTCGCCCTGCTGGGACTGGGACAGCTTCTTCCAGCTATCGAGGTTCATTATGGCCACCACGTCGACTTCGTAGAACGGTGGATTGACGGCGTATTTGGTCACTTCCTGCCAACCGAAGTCGCTGATCTTGGCCACGGGCCAGCCGTAGCCGTCGACCACGTTCCTTTCCAAAGCGGTGTAAACTTCGCCGGGGTCCGTGGTTATCGGCTGGGCTCCCAGGGACTCTACAAATGCTTTGTAGACCGGGGTCACGCGGATGCGCAGCCCTTTGAAGTCGGCGGAGCTCTTTACCTCCTTGTTAGTGTAGAGCCTGAACTTCTTGCCCACCATGCCCCTTCCGATGTAATGGGCATTCCCCTTTTCCTCGAAGATCTGATTCCAAAGCACGTCGACTTTCTTCTCTCTCTCCTCCCAGGGGCTGTAAGGGGAGAGCTTGGACGCGAGCACCGGCGGAATGGCGGTGCTGTTGTAGGCGTTGGCGGTCAGGGCGAAATCGACGAGCCCTTTCCTGACGGCCTCGATCAGCTCAAACGTCGGAATGGCTTCCGGTCCTCCAACGTAGTTGAAGGAGATGCCGCTTCCGCTCTTTTTGAGCACGTCCTCCAATCGCCACAGCCCCTCGTTTTCCATGGTGTTCTTGGGCCAGGCCGTCGCCGATTTCAGAGTGACCGCCTTGGCCGGGGCCGCTTTGTCGGCCGGCTTCTCAGCCGCCTTGTCCCCGACCGGCGCCGGCGCCGCAGAAGTACATGCCGCGACCAGGCTTAGAACCATGAGCGCGCCAAGAACCAGATACAGGACCTTGAAGTGTTTCTGCCGCATTCCTTGCATTCCTTTCTCCTTTTCGAGCAGCTATTCTTAGCTCCTTCGGCAAGAGCATCGGTCGCATACGGGAATGGATCGATCGTGGTATGTGTTCCAGGTGCGTCGATAGGTGGCCACGATACGCGTTTTGCTCGTGCTATACTTGTCAAAATGGACGTGGCTGCCCGCGGATGGTCGGGAATCCGCCGGGCACCACATCGTGCCGGCATCTGGTCGATAAGGCCAGGGTCTTTCAGGTGGAAGCGCGCACGGCCCGCTTCTCGCCTGATAGCATCGCTGGCGATTGGTCTAGCCAATCGAGGATTTGCCCCGCGTTGCGGGACGGTACGGAAATCACAGTAGATTTGTTAGGGGCATTATAGTCAAGGGGATGCCCGCTGTCAAGCCGCACGGCTGGCTTTGCGCCGCAACGAGCTAGCTTGTCAAGTTTTTGCGCCGCCTGACGATAATGAACTCGGAGGAGTACGACAGATTATGGCTGCGCCGGCCGTGCTAATGGGCTTTCACGGGTGGGACTGCCCGTTGACCAAGACTGAAGTGCAGAAAATCCTGGAGAGCGCCTGTGGGGATGGGATCTGGAGGGTTTCCCTTTCTGACGGCGAAGGGCACATCTACGCCGAGGTGACCCGTGCCTCGGACTCGGCTGGGGAAGGCCGCGACGAGCCTCACGACAACACAGAGGTGTGCGCTGC
Organism: Chloroflexota bacterium; assembly: GCA_023489135.1. The sequence goes on along the minus strand of JAMDCE010000231.1, from coordinate 31,409 downwards.
GGTGCTGGTGGGGAACTCCGCCGCCGCCGCATTGCACGTGGTTGGACCTGCCCGTTTACGCGCCCGATTGAACGAGGCGGCAAGATTGGCATCCGCCTGGATCGCCTACGCCTGGAAAACCGCTCTCGAGACCGACAGCCTTGCCAGAGAGATCGTGCGTTCCTACGAAGAGCTGCACCTGCTCTACGAGCTGGGGGGCGGGCTCACCAGCCACCAGAGCGTCTCTGCTGCCGCCGACCTCATCTTGGAGAAGACCCTGCTCACCGTGCCTGCGGCTCAGGCAGTGATACGTCTCCAGAGCCCAGAGGAGCAAGTCTACGTCAAGCACAGCCCCCCAACGGCGCCGGACAGCGCGCGGCCGGGAATCGATGGGCAGTCCATCAGCACCACCCTTCGCAGTCGAGGTATAGTCCTGGGTACAATCGTTTTGTCGCGCTCCCAAGACGACGGGCCTTTCACGTCGGTCGATGGCAAGCTGCTCGACGGCGTCGGCGCCCTGGCGGGGAACGCCATCCACAGCGCACAGCTGTATGAGGAGCTGCGTCGTCAGGGCGAGACGCGCCTCCGGGCGGTAATGGACAACGTGGCCGAAGGCATCATCACGGTCGATGGGCAGGGCACTGTGGAATCTTTCAACCCGGCGGCGGAGCAGATCTTCGGGTATGCCGCTGCGGAGGTGATCGATCAGGACTTCGCGCTGCTCCTCCCCGAGAATCTCCGAACCGAATATGGCGGCGATCTCGGCAATTATCTTCGCCTGGGCAAGAGCAACGTCGTGGGGGCCACGCCGCACCAGATGCAGGGGAAACGGAAGGACGGGGAAATCTTCCCTATGGATATGTCGGTCAGCCACGTTAGCTTTGACGCGCAGCCTCTGTTCATCGTGAGCGTGCGAGACATAACGGAGCGCCAGCAGTGGGAAGAAGCCCTGCGGCACCAGGCTCTTCACGATGCTTTGACCGGCTTTCCTAACCGTACGTTGCTGTACGACCGCATACAGCAGGTCATCGTCGCCAGGCACGAGAGCGAGGCCTTTCTGGCACTGCTCGTCATGGATTTGGACCGCTTCAAAGAAGTCAACGATACCTTCGGGCACCATTACGGTGATCTGCTACTAAAGCAGATAGGGCCTCGGCTTCGAAAAGTGCTGCGTCCGGCCGACACAGTAGCCCGCCTGGGCGGGGACGAGTTTGCCGTGTTGCTGCCGGGAGCGAATGTCAGGGACGCCACGGCGACGGCAGCCAGATTATTGAGAGCGCTGAGACAGCCCTTTCCTATCAATGGGCATTTGCTCGACGTGACGGCTAGCATTGGCATCGCGCTCTGCCCCGAGCACGGGCGGGATGCCGACACTCTACTGCGCCAGGCAGACGTCGCCATGTACGTGGCTAAGAGCAACCACAGCGAATACTCGGTTTACGCGGCGGAGCAGGATCACCACAGCATCAACCGGCTCAAGCTCATCAGCGAGCTGAGGTTTGCCATCGAACAGAACGAGTTGATTCTATACTACCAGCCCAAAGCGTGTCTGAAGGACGGGGAGGTTACCTGGGTGGAAGCGCTCGTGCGCTGGCGACACCCCGAGCTGGGACTGATTCTGCCCAACGACTTCATTCCGCTGGCTGAGCTGACGGGGTTGATCCGTCAGCTCAGCCAGTGGGTCCTCAATGCCGCGTTGCAGCAATGCCGTGCCTGGATGGATGCCGGTCTGGACATTGGCGTGGCCGTCAATTTGTCCGCCCAGAATCTCCAGGATTGGCGGCTTCCGGACGTGGTGACGACGGCGTTTGAGACGTGGGGCGTGCCGCACAATAAACTGATTCTGGAGATCACCGAGAGCGCTCTCATGGCCGATCCGGCCGAGAGTTTGGGAATCCTCACCCGTCTGCGCAATCTGGACGTGCGCATTGCCATAGACGACTTCGGCACCGGCTACTCATCTATGGCCTATCTCCAGCAACTGCCGGTGCAAGAGATCAAGATAGACAAATCCTTCGTATTGGATATGAAATCCAACGACAATGACACGGCCATAGTGCGCACTATAATTGGCCTTGGCCACGATTTGGGGCTCACGGTCACGGCGGAAGGGGTAGAGGATCAAGCCACGTGGAAAATGCTGGCGAGCCTGGGCTGCGACATCGCCCAGGGGTACTACTTGAGCTACCCTCTTCCAGCCTCGGAGCTCACTCGCTGGCTAGGAGATCGGCAAGCACAAAGGGCTGCCCACGAGACGGTCAGAACAGGATCAAGGTAGAGGGTTAATGAGGGTTGAGGGTAGAGGGTTGAGAGCACGACTCAACCCTCTACCCTCAACCCTCATTAACCCCGGGAAAGCAGGGGGAGAGCGCACGCCAGCATTACTGCCGAAACCACCATTCCGGTTTCTTGTAGAGAGGGACTATAACCGGTTGCGAGGGAGCCAAAGACCGCGAGAGCGGCGCCGACAAGGACCGGTCGAGGATTGACTTTCATAGCCCACCTGAAGAAACCGAGTCTCTTCCAACCCTCGTTCGCTGCCCCCTTCGCGGGCGACAACCCCGGACACCCTATATCGACGTATAAAGGCTCACCCGATGCTCCCCAGGCGAGCCCAACCATTTCATCCCCACCCCGCAGCGCGAGGGGCTCCTGTGTTCAATTTGCCATACTGGCTAACTCCATTATAGTATCCGAGAGGGCTGCTGTAAATACTTGCGGAGAGTTGCTGCTGCGGGGAGTCTCTCCCAATGGCCTTGTCCGACGAGTGTACGGTGTTCATACCCCGGCCTACTCTCGTGCGGGTCGCCCGTGAAGATTCCGCCGTCTGAATTGAAGTCGCTTACACGGTGTTGCCAAGAGATCTGGGGGGGAGGAAGTCGTTGGGTATTTCAATTATTGGAGGAGGCAGCTAAATCTTACCAATAGCGTTCCAACTAATGTACCCGATCTCTATTTGCGACCGGGGTGTCAGGTTCGTGAAACTACCACCCCGGTCGATCGTTTGTCACATCAAGGCCAACTGGCCCATCAGGCCTTCGCAGAGACGGGAACGGGAACCGTACGTCTCTGGTACAGTTCATAGACGAGCAACCCGGCTGCGAGAACAAGTCCGCCAGCATTGATGAGGACGCTGAAGTTAATATCTCCTCCAATTGGGAGAAGCAACGCCGAACCTGCGATCAAGAACAGTACGCGCCGAGGCCACGCTATAGTCTGGAACAGATAACCCACCAGCGCGACTCCCAGCGCCAACGTTCCCAGAGAAGCGGTCGTTAGGGAGGCGATAATCACCGCCAAGCTATCGGACTTGAGAATCAACGCCGGCGAGTAAACGAACAAGAAAGGCACGATGTAGGCGAGTATTCCCAGCCGCATTGAGATCCAGCCTATCCTGTCGGCGTTCGCTCCCGAAAGCACCGACGCGGCAAAACAGGCCGGGGCAACCGGCGGGGTCCAGTTGGACACTATGGCGAAGTAGAAGAGGAAAAGGTGCGCTGCCATCGGCAAAATCCCGAGTTGCACGAGCGCTGGAGCCACGAGCGTGGCCACCAGTGCGTATGCCGGCACGGTGGGCAGGCCCGTGCCTAGAACGAGTGAGACGAAGGCCGCGAGAACCAACAGGAGGAGCGAGTTGTCCCTACCGAGGGTGGTCAGCGTGTAAGCCAGGTTGAAGCCGAGGCCACTGATGCCCGTGACGCCCACGATGATGCCGGAGGCGGCAATGAGGACGCCGATGTTCACGGACATCCTGCCGGTGCTCTCGAATACTTCTAGAATTCGCCTCCAGAACCGCCCGCGCCCAACCTTCGCCATCAGCATGAACGGCACCGAGGCAAAGCCGGAGACGATGGCTGCCGTGCTGGGCTCCAGGTGCTGGACCATCAGGGTGTAGACGAGAATGCCCAGACAGGGCAGGACCGTCCAGGCATTGCGCAGCACGAACCCCGCGTTGGGGATCTCGGACTTCGTCAGGCCTCGCAGCCCTCCCTTGCCGGCTTCCAGGTCTACCTGTACGAAGCAGGCCAGGTAGAACAGCATAGCGGGCACGAAAGCCGCCAGGGCGACGTCGGCGTAGGGCACGCCCAGGTTCTCGGCGATTAGGAAGGCCGCGATGCCCATCACGGGCGGCATTATCTGCCCGCCCGATGAGGACACGGCTTCCACTGCCCCCGCCATCGCCGGATTGTACCCGGTCTTCTTCATCATGCTGATGGTGACATGGCCGCCGATCAACACGTTGGTTACCGCCCCGCCGCTTATCGTGCCAACGAGACTCGATCCCACAACCGCCGCTTTTGCCGCTCCGCCACGAAACCGTCCGAAGCCCAGCATGGCGAAGTCGGTCAACTGGTCCCCGCCTCCGAAGCACTGCAGCACCTGACCGAAGAACATAAAGGCCAGGGCAATGCCGGAGGCGAGGGCTATCTGGTCGAGCATGCTGTTGGGATCGAGGTACAGATAGGCAAGAAGCCTGTCCCAGGAGGTGGGAAGCCCGTGCAGCGTCGACGGGAAAAGATCGGCGAAACGACCGTAAGCGATAAAGACGACCACCACGATCAACAACGGCCAACCCACATAGCGGCGGACCGCCTCCAGGATCAAGAGGATCGCCAGCGCACCGAGAATAGTGCGGTCCGGCGATAGCTCGCCCAAACGCATCGCAATCTCGGGATACTTGAGCGTGAGAAACAGGCCGGTCGGGAGGCTGGCCAGTATCAGCAGTACATCATACCACGGCAGTTTGCTCCTCGACGATCGCTTCGTCGCCGGGGCTGAAAGGAACGCGCCGGCAAGCATCAGAGTCAGGAACAAGCCAATGTACTGCTCCGTGTATACCATCCATCCGAAATAGGTATGGACGCTCGTCATAAAGAGGATGCCGGTAACCGGGATGGCGACAAGGATCACCCGCTGAAGCAGCCCCATGGGACCCCTCAGAGACCTAAAGGGACCATCTTCAGACTCGATCAACTCCTGCGTAATTTTCTCAATCTCCGCTGCTTTTGCAGCATCGGCATCCATAGAAAACAGCCTCCTTCAGGAAAGTCAAGAACGCGGTGCAACACGATGTCACGATGATTGAGTAATGGCTCCAACTCTTGCTGCGACCAATACCTACACGGAGCGAATCGTTGGGCTGGTGCGGCTTCGCCTGCTATAGATGCCGTGCTCCGCAGAGCCAGCACCAACCTTCTTGATGGCCTCACCCTGTGGTGCCATCGCTCATGCGGGGAATACGACGGTCGGTTGGATAGCTGCGAGTGTTCAGAGGCAATTTATCACAAGTATTCACTTACGTCAAGGTATTCGCACTGGGGGCTCAGGGCTTATGCGTTCTGCCTAACCCCGATCCCCCTTTTGGGAGTGCGCAGGCTCGCTTGCGCTTTCGGGGCCGTTGGCCTTTCCTCGCGGCCTATTTGGGGCACGGCACCCTTGAGCGAAGCCGAGTTTCCACCCCAGGCTCCGAAAGCGGCGGCTTGCCGCCGCACTCCAAAGTGATGTCGCCGTCGCCCGTAGATCAGAATGCATAAGCCCTGGGGTGAGAGAGTGTCAAGTTCGGCACACCAGCTTCTTCAGCAGCCCAGATAATACCTTGGCCGTTGCAGGGAGCTCCTGGCGTGCCCCCAGCGTCCTGGCAAGGTTCTTGCCGCGTTGTATCATGCTTGTCAGTGGGAAAGGGCAAATGGCTCTGTCGCGCCGTGCGGCCGCCGGCACGTACGAGAGAACGTTCGAGAGCTTGGTACAAGGAGGCCTTAAGATGGGGGTTTTGATCGGACTGCTGATTCTGCTGCTAATAGTGGTTCTGGCTATTTGGATTACCGCCAACGTCATTGGCGTGCTGTTCACGCTGCTGGTGGCCGGCTTGATTGGCTGGCTGGCGGACTACATCGTCCCCGGGGACGTGCCCTTCGGATGGCTAGGCGCAATCATAGCCGGGTTGCTGGGTAGCTGGCTCGGAACGGCGCTGTTCGGGCAATTCGGGCCTACTATCGCCGGCATTACGATTATTCCGGCGATCATTGGGGCCATCATCTTGGCCTTCGTGATAGCACTGCTCACAAGGGCCTTTGCTCGAGGAACAGCTTAAGCAGAGCAGAAGAAGGCGCGATCGGTCTAAGTAATTCGCCACCGTTGTTGCCGCTCGGCGGTCTACTGCGCGGTTCTTACCGACCAGTCTGATGGCATTTGCTGCACCGGATTATTAGACAAGACGAATGCGGAGACCCAAAGAATCTCCGCATTCGTCCGAGAGCTTAAGTCACGGATCTACATCTCGCGTGACGGGCGCATCATCTTATAGAACAGCGTCAGAAGGAGTATCGTCGGCGCCCAAAGGCCGACGAACAGAGACATATACCTTCGGCCGGTCATGAACAGCCCGAGGGAAAGCAATATCGATCCGATGGTGCCCGCCAGGTAGAATCCCGAAGGCAGGGTTTCGAATGTCTCCATCAAGTCCTTCGTGGTCTCCTTGGTCTCCATCGGCGTCATTTCACTGGCTCTTTTCATCTTCTCCACCTCCTTCCCTGTGGGGCGGCAGTGGTCCGGATACATCGCCGTTAGCTCTTGGTATCTCGTGCCACCTTCTTGCACAGGCCAACGGCCACTGTAGAGACCGCCGACCCCTCTAGCCACCTCGCCCCCGAATCCGTGCGCTCTCAGGGAATCCTGGGATTACCTGAGAGCGCGGCCCGAGATATCCCTAAAGCCCGTGCAATCCGCGTGCCACCGGGCGTTCACGGTCCCGTCCCATCAAGCCGAGCATTGCAGCCCTCCTTGTAGAAATAGAAACCTTTTGATACACTCTATACTAAGGTAACGTTTAGGTGCTTAGCGGTGCAGACTAATCCGAGTCGGGAACTGACAACTACGGACAGGACTTTGGGACCACGCGAGATGATTGCTGCCCAAACAGAGGAGATACTCGTGACATGCGAGGAATTGCAGGTCAAGCCTGCGCAGATTCAGGCCCTGGACGAGCAAAACGCACAGCTGATGCGGCAGGTGGTCGAAGAGAGAAATCGCAGCGAGGCCATGGCTGCGGCTTCGGCCGACGGGGTGATGGTAATTGATTCGGATAGAAACATAGTCCTGGTCAATGCGGCATTGGAGAAACTGACCGGTTACAGCGCCGAGGATCTCATAGGCAAGCCGTGTACTCACTTGTTCGATGCCTGTGATAGCACGGGCCAGTGCCTGTGCGATTTCTCTTGCCCCCACCTTGGCTCCGATCGTCTACCCGGGCGAACTGTCTACGTGACCATAGAGACCAAAGAAGCCAAGAGGGTATGGGTGGGCATCACGACCGCCGTCGTAAGAGAAGAGAAGAGCGGAGATATTCGCTGCGTCGTGCACACGCTTCGGGATATGACCAAGGAAAAAGAGGCCGAAAGAATGAGAGACGAGTTCATCTCGGTGGCCTCGCACGAGTTGATGACTCCGTTAACCTCTCTGAAGGGCTTCGCCCAGCTGGCTCACAGAATCGGCGTTAGATCGGCCGGGAATGGATCTCTGATGAGGGCATTGGAAATCCTGAACGAAGAGGCGGACAAACTGGTTACTCTGGTGACCCGGCTGGTGGATGCTTCTCGCCTGGAAGCCAAGAAGCTGGAGCTGACCAAATCGGACTTCGAGCTGATTGATCTCTCAGAGGTCGTGGTGAAGCGTCTCGGCCCAACCGCCGACAAGCACGATTTTCGGCTGACCGGCGAGCGGCCGGTGGTCGTGCACGGTGATCGCGAGAAGATTGAGCAAGTGCTGACGCACATCGTGGGCAATGCCATCAAATACAGCCCCGACGGGGGCAGTATCGAGGTCAGGATCGATCGGCAGGAAGGCTTCGTGCAGGTATCCGTGAGCGACCAGGGCATCGGTATTCCGGCCGAGAAACAGGCCCACGTCTTCGAGCGCTTCTACCAGGCGCATTCCGGCCCGAGGGGCTACAGCAAGGGCATGGGCATCGGTCTACACATCTGCCGAGAGATAATCTCGCTCCACGGAGGACAGATTTGGGTCAGAAGCGAGGAAGGCAAGGGAAGCGCTTTTCACTTCACACTTCTCACGTCCCAAGAGGATCCACCGGAACTCTGAGGGACCTTGGCCGGCGATTGACGGCCGGTGAATCCCTAGCCCAGCTCCTTTTCTAGATCTTCCACCAGCTTCTGGTAATATTGGTGTTGGCCCGGGCCCACGGCCTTTATTTCCGCTTCCTCGAACTGCCCCAGGAGGCTCTGCTGCTCCTCTTCAGAGAGCGCCATGTCGGCCATATGATACAGTATCCCATCTTCCTTGCGTATGTGCTGCTCCAGCAGCTCGGCATAATTGCGAGCGTTATCGGCGATCGTCTTGGCGGCGCTCCGGTCGCCTTGCTCGTAGCGGTCAATCGCCTCGGCCATCTGGCGCACGTAGGAGCGACCCTCGTCGTGCTCCAGCAACATGACCCCGATGGGGCCGCCATCCTTGGGAATTCCCTTCTGCTCCATAGCTGGGAATAGGAGTCCCTCCTCCTTCGCGTGATGGCATTTGTCTGCAAACGTGCGAATGAAATCCACCATTTTCCGGAGGGAATCAGGCGACACGGGAACACCCGCGTCGAGCTTGCGCGCAGCCAGATGAATCACCCTCAGCATACGTTCGATGACGCGATGCTCGCTCATCAAGGCTTCGGTTGCTTGCATATCAGGCCTCCAATACTCGCGATCGTAGTTCGATTTTCAGATGAAGCAATCGGTCGGCAAATTCGCTTCGAGTTTGATTGACCAGTTCCTGCCACTCTTGAGTGGCATTCAGGTTAGGGCGCACCGCTGAACCGGCGATGCCCCGCCGCCGCAGGTGGTGAACGATCTTCTGGTGAACCGTGTCGCGGTGGTCCGCCTGAGCCTCCCTCTTGGCTCCGTGATAGTCGGCGATGACCTTCCGGGCCCTCTCGGTCTGCTCGCCTAGATGGAGCTCGGGCAGCAAAGCTTGAAGCGCGACCCTCGCCATCTCAGCGGAATCGGGGTTATCCAGGTCAAGAGCATCGGCCAGGGCCGCCGCCACGGCCTTTTGAATATTCTTGCGGGCCGAGTCCTCGTGCTTACCAATCGCGAAGAGTAGCTCCCTCAACGGAAGTCCGGACAGGTGCCGCGAAGCCAGAGCTTGGCCTATCTGGTCATGCTGCGCCTCTTCCCGGGCACGCAACTCATCCCGCGACAGGTCGCCCAGCCTCTCTGCCCGCTCCAGCGCTATCTCCCAGGCGCTCTTTATTCTCTTTTTCTCCATAGCCGCGCCTCCAGCAGGTTTCCTGGTGTTGATTCGCGTAAATCAATACTGGAACCGATATTAAGACTGGTAACCACCTCCATGCTATAATATGCGACAGAGGTAATCTTGGCAAGTTTGGAATGAGAAAATGGAACTCACGGAAGGCATCTACGCTTACGTTTGGTCGAGGCCAAGCAACGGGTGCAACACCTACGTTCTCCGGTACAGTTTAGAGGGAAAGCGTCGATACATGATAATAGACCCGGGCGAGAGACGGGTTGTCAATCCGGCCGTGGGAGCGGTGCGGGCAGGCCTGGCCGGCGCGTATGAAGAGTCTGCCCTCGATATCCTGCTGGCAAACCTGTCCAAGGATGGCATCGCTCCGGAGGAGATCGGTCTGGTCGTTTGCACACATTGCCATCCCGACCACTGCGAAGCCGCGCTGGAAATCAAGCGGCGAACCGGCGCTCTGGTGGCAGTGCACGAGAACGACCGAGAGGCTTTTCTCCGCATCGTGGGCGAGTCGTACGGTGGGGATGGCGCGTCGCCCCCGGAGATGGAGCCCGACATCTTCCTTGGCGAGGGTGAGCTGCAGCTGGGGGCGCCGGATCCGATTGCGCTGAAAATACTGCACACGCCGGGGCACTCGCCCGGCTCGATTTCCATCTACTGGCCTGAGAAGCGCGCGCTGGCCGCGGGGGATGTGGTGTTTTATCGGAACGTGGGGCGTACCGATTTCTCGGGTGGAGACGCGCGGACGTTGAGAGACAGCGTGGCGAAGCTGGCGGATCTGGACGTCGAGCATTTGCTCTGCGGGCATCCTTACGGGCATCCAGGTGTTATTACCGGCAAGGGCGAAGTGGAGTCGAACTTTCGGTTCGTTCTGGCTTATGTGCTGCCGTTCTAGGGGGAAGTATGGATACCTTTGAAGTAATAGAACAGGCTATAGGCAACACCCGAGTTCGCCTGTATCCCAAGCAGAATCTGGCCACCTTCGGGACCACCAACATCAACTACTTCATCATCACCAGCCTGCTCGACCAGCTTTGCGCAGTGCGGGAAGGCAAAGTGGTGGCGGAAATGCCGCGCATACTGACCCCCCACTATTTGCCCACCTTCGAGGGGTTTGGCTCCCACGGGAAGGATCTGGCCGAGTGGCTGAGGCGAAGCTATGGCTCCGATACGCCCATGCTGCGGTACGCCTTTCGACACGAGCCCAAAGAAATGGTCATGGTCTCTAACTCGCTGGACGAGGTCACGGCGCGGGTGCGGGAAAGGGTGGACCGCGACAAGGACACCCTCTGTGGCATCCTGGAGGGGGCAGAGGAGACCTGGAACATCTCGGTGTGGAAACTCGCGCTGGACATGGCCGCGCGATCGCTCTCCAACGCCTTGACCGAGCTGGACCGAAACGGGCTCCTCGACGTGGAGGGAGGCGTTCCCAAGCACGCCCGGTTCGTCATAGATCGCATGTTCGAGGACGTGGAAAAAGACCGTGCCAGCGCCCCCAAGCTGGTGCGGGAGCTTCAGCGCTGGGGGTTGTTTGAGGACTACCAGGACAGGTTCTTCGAGCTTTTCAAGCGGTCGAGAAGGTAAGAGGTTCTTCGCCTATTTGTTCACCACCAACTGCCTCACGGCCCTATCCAATCCGTCGAGCGTCAGCTCGAACATGGGGAATAGCTTGCCGATGGCGTATACCGTGGGATGCTCCCACTGGGTAGAGCTCTCGGGATTCAGCCAGACGCGATGGGTGAAGTGGTCGGCTATCTTCTGTAACCATACTATACCCGGCGTGTCGTTCATATCCCAGTAGTCGATGGCCCCGTTGCGGTAGGTGAGCTCGGAGGGAGCCATCTGGGCATCGCCTACCAGAATGAGCTTGTAGTCGGGATCCAGGGTCTTCAGCACGTGGTCGGTGCCCACGGGCCGGCGCCGCTCGATGTCGGGATACAGGTTGCCGTAGATGCAGTTGTGGAAATAGTAGTACTTGAAGTCCTTGAAGTGGGTGGCGGAGTGGGCGGCCGTGAAGAGCCGGCTGCACAGGGTGGCGAAAGGATCCATGGAGCCACCGACGTCCATTATCAGCAAGACCTTGACCCTGTTGCGCCGCTCCGACTCCCAGATGAACTCCAGCTCTCCCGCGTTCTGGCAGGTAGCGTCGATGGTCTCGGGAAGCGCCAGTTGATCCTTGGGACCGGTGCGCGCCAGGTGGCGCAGCCGCTTGAGAGCCACCTTCATTTGCCGGACGTCGAGCACCACGTCGCTGCGGTAGTTCCGGAAGCTTCTCTCGGAAGCTACCTGCAGCGCAGACCGTCCCCCAAGGGAGATGTTGCCGATCCGGATTCCGCTGGGATTGCGCCCGGAGTGGCCGAACGGGGAGGTGCCGCCGGTCCCAATCCACTTGCTTCCGCCGTCGTGCCGCTCTTTTTGCTCGCGCAGGCGCTCTTCGAGCGTTTTGAGTAGCTCCTCGAAGCTCATCCTGTCCAACCGGGCCAACTGCTCCGGCGAGAGCTCCAGCCGGCGAACGGGATCGTTCAGCCAATCCAACACCTGGTCGGAGATCTCCTCGGGGGTCTCGATCCCCTCGAAGTATTCTTTGAAGGCCACGTCGTAGGCGTCGTAGTGGGTCTCGCTCTTGACCAGTATTGACCGGGCCAGGTGGTAGAAGTTGGTGAGGCTGGAGAAAGCGTAGCCGCGGTCCAGAGCCTCCATCAGCGTCATCCACTCCAGCAGGGAGACGGGAACCTTGTGCTTCCTCAGCGTGAAGAAGAAATCGACAAACAACTCAAACCTCGCCGGAACGTGCTAGGGCAAAAAGCGGCGGTACGCCGAATGGGATACCGGACTGCGCTTGCCCAGGTAAATATCCAGATCCTGCTCCTTCTTCAGAAGGGCGCTGATGAAGGGCATCTCCTGTTCGATGGAGGTGTGGTCCACTCCGGCCAGAATCAGGGCCTGAATCCAATCCAACAGCTCGCTGGTCGAAGGCTTCTTGCGGAAGTCGTCGATCTGGCGTAGCTGGTAGAACCGCTTGATGGCGGCCTGGACCAGGCCGCTCTCGACGTCGGGGAAGTGCACCCGGACGATCTGCTCCATCATTTCCGAAGCAGGAAAAGCGATGTAGTGGAAGATGCACCGGCGGAGGAAGGCGTCGGGCAGCTCCTTCTCCGAGTTGCTGGTGATGACCACGATGGGTCGGTGCTTGGCCCGCACGGTTTCGTCTATCTCTGTAACATAGAACGACATCTCGTCCAGCTCGTTCAAGAGGTCGTTGGGGAACTCGAGATCGGCTTTGTCGATCTCGTCGATGAGTAGAACGACTTGCTCCGGCGACGCGAACGATTTGCCCAGCTGGCCCAGCTTGATGTACTGGCGGATGTCGGAGACATCCCTGTCGCCGAAGCGGGAATCGTTGAGCCGTTGGACCGTGTCGTAGATGTAGAGACCGTCGTGGGCCTTGCTGGTGGACTTGATGTTCCACACGATCAGCTCTTTGCCGAGCCCCAGGGCGATATTGTGGGCGAGCAGGGTCTTGCCGGTGCCGGGCTCTCCTTTCACCAGAAGCGGACGGCCCAGGGCAATGGCCACGTTGACGTCGTTGCGCAGGGCCTCGGAAACGATGTACTTGTGAGTGCCCTGGAATTTGTCGAAGGTATCGTTTATGTCTGGCAATTCGTCTCCTCCATTCGGATGCACCATGACCTGTGGCAGCTCGGCCGGCCGAGCCCCACAGTTATCCATAATACAGGGGACGGGACCGAGAGTCAACTTTTGGTACCATTCTTGCCGCAGTTGTGCCGGTCAACAAAAGGCAAGGAGGAGGCCGTGCGAGGCAGAGGCGAATCGGCCGAGGCAGGACAGCTGCGAAGATTGGTGGATGAGCTTCTGAATTCACAAGCTTACTCTCACCCCACCGCGAAAATCCATCTCCGCCAGACCCACATCTCCTACGTGCTGCTTACGGGCGAATACGCCTACAAGATCAAGAAACCGGTGAACTTCGGCTTTCTGGATTACTCCACTCTCTCCAAACGGCACCATTACTGCCGGGAGGAGGTGCGGCTGAACCGCCGGCTGGCCCCCGACATGTACGTTGGGGTTGTGGAGATTAGTGAGTCGGGCGGCAGGATTCGGATGGGGCCGGGCGACAGGGTGCTGGAGTATGCCGTCAAGATGAAGCAGCTTCCCGAGGAGCGCATGATGGATCGGCTCCTGGCGGGAGGTAGAGTGACTGACTCGATGGTGGAGAGAGTAGCCCGGATTCTGAGCGACTTCTACCGGCAGGCGCGGACCGATGCGGATGTCTCTCGCTACGGCACTCCAGAGGCAGTGCTCTACAATGCGCGAGAGAACTTCATCCAGATCGAGCCCTATGTGGGCCGGGTGCTTCCGATCGAACAGTTCGAGAGGGTCCGGGCGTACTCCGAGGACTTCGTGCGGGCCAACGGACCGCTCTTTGCCGAGCGAATCAGGCAGCGGCGAATCCGGGATGGGCACGGGGATTTGCGGGCCCAGAACGTCTGCTTCTCCGACGAGATTCGCATATTCGATTGTGTCGAGTTCAACGAGCGCTTTCGTTTCTGCGACGTCGCCTCGGACATCGCCTTCCTGGTCACCGACCTGGATTTCGCGGGATACCCCAAGCTCTCGCGGCGCTTCGTCGAAGCCTACGTGGATTCCTCCGGGGATCGCGACTGCCTTGACGTATTCGACTACTACAAGGTCTATCGGGCTTGCGTGAGAGCCAAGATCGAATGCTTCAAGCTGGACGAGCGGGAAATCGTGCGCGACGAGAAGGGCGATGCCCGGCGGACGGCGAGGGGCTACTTCGATCTCGCTTCGCGCTACGTCGACGAACTTGCGAGGCCACCCGTTCCCCCCATTGCCGCTTGAAGCGAATTCATCTAGAATAGCGGCCAAGGAGGTGAAGAATGGTCATCGACTTCCACATGCACTACTCGCCATCGGAATTGATGGACCTTCAAGGGCAACAGGTCGCGGTGAAATACGAGGATGGGGCCCCCAGCTTCATTTTTCACGCCCGCCTGGGCGATCTATCCCAGCACATCGAGGCAATGGATCAGGGGGGCATAGACCTGGGGGTTCTCTCTTGCGGCCCGGCCATGATGGGCAGTCTGGAGGATTGCCGCATAGCCAACGACAAGATCAAGGAAGCGGTTGATACCTATCCCGGTCGCTTCGCGGGGCTCGCCCACGTTCCTCCCCTGGCTGGGGCACCCGCCTACGGTGAGCTGGAGAGGGCGGCGAAAGAACTGGGCTTCAGGGGCGTGGCTATCGAATCGTCCATCCGAGGCGTCACGCTCGATTCCAGGGACCTCTGGCCCTTTTACGAGAAAGTGCAGGAGCTCGGTCTCTGGATCATGATTCACCCCGCGCTCAAAACGATCGGAGTCGAATATATGCAGGACTACGACATGGCCCGAAACATCGGTCGAGAGTTTGGCCTGCAGATGTGCACCATTCGGATGATCAACGGCGGGGTTTTCGACGACTTTCCCGGGCTGAAGGTGCAGATGTCGCACCTGGGGGGAGGAATCGCGGCGATAATGGGCCGCGTGAGGTCCTACCAGGACAAGGAGTTCTGGGGAACGGCCGGCCATCCCCAGGCCGGCAGGCTTCCCAGGAAATCATTCGACGACTACTTCTACAATAACTTCTACTTCGACAGCGGCGGAGTCTGCGGGAACATAAGCGGCCTGAAGGCGGCGTTGCTGGAGATGAAGCCGTCGCAGATCCTGTTCGGCACCGATTACCCCCAGGAGATCCGCAACGGACGGCTGATCGGAGGCTACCTGGAGCAAATCCGCGGATTGGGACTGTCGGAGGACGATCTCAATAAGATAATGTCTGAGAATGGGAGAAGGCTGCTGGGCGTTTAGACGTTTGATGCATGTTGCCGAGATTCGTTTGCTCGGAACACCAACAGGGCGACCGGCCGGTCGCCCCTACGATGGCCAGGCACATGGCGCCGCAAAACGAATGTCTCTGTCGATTCTGAGCGTAGGGGTCCGACCAGTTCCCAAGCAACACCGAAACACGGATAGGCTCGTAGGGGCGACCGGCCGGTCGCCCCATGGCCGTCCGAATCCTTTGATCCGGTTATACCTAATGTGCACCGAGCGTCAAAGACCTGCGGCAACAGGCTGTGCCTGGCCTTGCGCTGCGCGGCCTGTTCGGTAACCTATCGCACCTATTGAACCGCACCATACTTGGTGAATAAGGCGTCGAGCTGGTCGGCCAGGACCTTGTTTGACTTCATGGTATTCATGCGATCCTGCAACATCTTGCCCGTAAGGAAGGGACTCGACGCACCGGTGATCTTCTTGAGCTCCGCCTTGAGCTCGGGGTTAGCGCCAACCCTCTGGAATGCGCCTCGCAGAAACTCGACCCGTTCCGGTGGGACCTCTGGCGGCAAAGCCGTCATGTAGCCGGCGGCCAAGATGAACTCCAGAGCCGACTCCATTTCTCTTGGCACCTTGACTCCCAGCTCGTACATGGTGGGTACTTCGGGCACGAACACGCTTCGATCTTTGGTCACCACCAGCAGGTTTACCGCGTAGCCGTCGGCGGCGTCTTTCGCCGCCCCGGCGTCGTTAGTAAGCATGAAATCTATCTCCCCCCGAGCGAGGGCCAACGTCAGGTCTTTCTTGCCTTTGAACCCGGTGATGACCTTGCCGTCCAGTCCCAGAATCTCCAGGCCCACGGCGGCGCTCAGCCCGAGCGATCCTTTGGCGACGGTTCCTCCCCCTTTCAACCCCTTGGCCTGCCGCAGATCATCCAGCGTCTTGTACGGTAGCTTGGGCGAAATCTGCATTACCTTGCCGGCAGGGAAGATGTCGGCCAGGATGTTGAATTTTTCGGTCTCGTAGAGGATGCCGGGAGCTTTCATGATGTCCGGCGCCACCACGGCGCTGGTGCTCTTCGCCACCAGGGTAAGGCCGTCGCGCTTGGCCTGTTCGTAGACCCAGTTGAGCCCTTCGTCACTGGCCATGTTTGTTACCTTCACGGTGGCGCCGAGCTCCTTGGCCAGATATGGAGCCACGGCTCGCGACAGAAGGTCGGTTTCGTCACCCCCTGTGGCGCCGGCGGAAACCACCCACGTGAGCGTCTTTCCCCGGTAGAATTCCTCGGGGGCCGCTGATTTTGATGCCTGGCTGCAACCCACGGCCAGCCCCATCAACAGGGTTACGACTACCACTGCCAACAAAGTCGCCAAAGTTCTCATGGCCAACCTCCTTTGGAGCGATAAAGTTATGGGACGATGGGTCGGCGGCACAGCTGCGCGCCCTGCCCTCGCCCTAGTTTCTTTAGAGCAAGGGAGTTCGGCACCCGCGAGGCTGGCATCGACGATCGACAATATAGCACCTAGCCTGGCACTAGTCAATAGACCAGGCAGCCGACAAAAGAACATGTTGACTAGACACTTCGCGTGTCCTATAATGCGCGAAACGCCCAACATTCGGCTCGTGTTCCCAATCGAAATCCTCGCTCGTGACGCGCCTGGAGCGTTGTTTCTGAGGCGCTGCTTAGTCGACAAATCGTGCGATGAAGCACGGTGGGCTGGGTTGAGCCTAATAACAAGAATCCGCTTTCAACCACGCCGTCGATCTCGGCTGGCGGATGG
This sequence comes from Chloroflexota bacterium, assembly GCA_023489135.1. The sequence continues at coordinate 14,539 of JAMDCE010000231.1, read as the reverse complement.
AAGGGCCAAAGAGGCCGTGTTTCAGTACCAGCGTCCCTCGATCTATTCAGGCCTGAGCGCCCTTAAAGGCCTTGGGCTATCGAAGCTGAAAACTAACTTCCTCTGGCTGTGCCCAAACCGCGATCCGGTGGGGTGCAGACCAGCGAGCATATAGTGGTAGCTCTAAGAGATCGGCTAGTCCTATGTCACAACTGGTTCAGGATTTCTTCAGGATTTCATTGAGCAAATCCGAGAGGAATCTCAGGTGGGGCTACCCTTTGAAGCAGCCCCACCTGAAGAGCTAACAAACAAAGGAGGTTAGTGATGCGAAACCGAACACTGAGCTGGATCTTGATGGTTGCCCTCTTGAGCCTGAGCCTTGTGACCGCTATGGCCTGTTCCTCGACAAGCTCCAAGGGAGGGTCGGCGGCGGATTTCTACAAAGGCAAGACCATCCGCTTCATCGTTTCGAGCGATGCCGGTGGCGGCACCGACCTCGCGGCCCGCAACATCGCCCCGTTTCTGGGCAAGGAAACTGGCGCCAACGTGAAAGTGGAGAACCAGGGCACCGACGAGGGAACCAACTACGTCTACAACCAGGCCCCCAAAGATGGGACTGTCGTCGTCATTAAGAGCACGAACGCGGTGGTAGGCAACGACATCTTGAAGGCCCCAGGCACGCTTTACGAGGCCGACAAGTACCTCTACGTCGCCGACGTGAACCCCTCCGCCAAAGTGATGCAGATATCACCCAAGCTTCCCTACAAGACCCTTGATGACTTCCGCAAGGCCAAAGGGCTGAAGGGGGGCGGCACGACCGCTAAAGGCGCCCTCGCGCTGAGCGCGGCGGTCACGTTCGAGGTACTGGGATTGGACGGCAAGGTCATCACGGGATTCAAAGGCAAGAAGAACCTGACCCTGGCCCTCGCCCGTGGCGAAGTGGATTTCATGGTCACCAACGACGACGGGGCCACCAAGGACGAGGAGGACGGTTACGTAAAGAACTTCGTGACGATAAGCGCCAAGCGGAGCGCGATCGCGAAAGACACGCCGACCATTTTCGAGATGGGAGTTAAGGTGCCGAAGGAGCTCGAGGCAGCGCACAAGTACGTGTCGTCCGGTGGCACCGCTGTGGCTCTGCCGCCAGGGGTACCTCAGGACAGGGTTGAGTTTCTCCGAGCGGCATTCATGAAGGTCAGCGACAACAAAGACTTCCAGGAAGAGACCAAGAAACTGAACAATGGGGTTGCGCGCGCCTTTTCGCCGGGCAAAGAGCTGCAAGACGAAGTGGCGACGATCAAGGCCAACAAGGATCTAGCCAGTCAGTTGGACACCATATTCGATAAGTACAAAGGAGTTCAGTAAGCATTATGCTTAACTGGAGGGGGAATGGTTGAAGCGTTTGTTCAAGGATTAATGAGCTATTCGGACCTCATGGCGCTGGGCTTCCTGGTGCTAGGTGTTCTTATCGGCATCTTCATCGGGATCATTCCAGCGCTGGGTGGACTGATGGCGATGTCTCTTCTCTTGCCGCTGGTGTTCGGAATGGACAAAGTGGCGGCGCTGGCCATGCTGATTGGAATTCACGCCATCAGCGGCACCGGCGACGCCATAACCTCCATCCTAATGGGCATCCCCGGGTCCGGCCCGGCGACGGTCGCCATCCTCGACGGACATCAAATGACGCGTAAGGGCATGCCCGGGCGAGCGCTGGGGGCTATGATGGCGTCGGACACCATGGGGGCTTTGCTCGGCGTGTTCCTGGCTCTCCTTATGGTTCCCATCGTGAGGCCGATCGTCCTCTCGTTTGGGAACCCCGAGTTGTTTCTCCTGGTGCTGATGGGGCTCTCATTTCTGGCGATATTGAGTAGGGGGTCTCCGATTAAGGGCCTGATGGCAGGATTCTGCGGGATCACCCTGGCCCTGGTGGGATATCAGAATAGCACCGGGGTCGACCGCTTCGCTTTCGGGAACACCTTGCTTCTCAACGGACTGACGATCATCCCCGTGGTTCTGGGGTTGTTCGCCGGGGCCGAGATGATCGAGCTGGCGGTAACCGAAAAAACGATCATGCCCAAGGGAATGATCAAAGTCGGAAAAGAAATCAGGGAGCAGTTTTGGGGCGGCGTGCGCGAGGTTTTCGAGCATAAATCGGTGTGGTTTCGCAGCTGCGTGCTGGGCTACATGATGGGTCTCATCCCCGGGATCGGCTCGGAAGTAGCCGTCTGGGTAAGCTATGGCCAGGCCAAGCAAACCTCCAAGCACCCCGAGTTGTTCGGTACGGGTTATATCGAAGGCGTCATCGCACCGGAGAGCACCAACAACGCCAAAGAGGGCTCGTCGCTGCTGAGCACGCTGGCCCTGGGACTGCCCAGCGGCGCCGCCATGGCCATTCTGTTGGGAGCTTTGCTGCTGCAAGGAGTGATCCCCGGTCCCTCGATGCTAAGGAACGACCTCCCGCTCACTTTCACGCTGATCTGGGGGCTGTTCATAGCCAACATACTGGGCGCCGTTCTGTGCTACTTTATAGTCGGCTACCTCAACCTCACCCGCCTGATCACCCTGCCCCCGCGTTATCTGGTGCCTCCGGTGCTGGCCCTGGTCTTCGTGGGCGCCTACACCTATCAAAACCAGGTGGGTGATCTGGTGGTCACGATTGCCTTTACTTTCATCGGCATCGTAATGAAGAGATACGGCTACAACCGGGCCGCTCTGGTGCTTGGGTTCATCCTGGGGGGATACTTCGAGGGCTACTTCTGGCTTTCCCTTCAGACCGGAGGGCCGTTCTTCTGGATGCGACCCGCCAGTCTTATCATTATCGCGATCATCGTCGGTCTCTACGCTTTCGGCCCGATCAGGTCCGTCGTCGGACGTCGCCGAGCCAGGGTTCTGGCGAGTGGCGTCGAGGGGGTGTAGGCATGAGCGTGAAGTGGAGGGTCGTCATTCCTCTCGTCGTATTCCTGGTGATGGCGGCAGTTGTTTTCGTCTCCTTCGGGTTTCCCTATCTTCAAGCCAAACTGTCCTATATCTTTGCCGGCGGAATCGTCCTCATTCTGGCCTTGGTCCAGTTCACGCGCGACCTTCGCGGGACAGAGAAGGAGATAATCCAGGCCACGGAGGAAGGAGAAGAAGAAATCGAAGGCGGCGGCAGGGCATACCTGCGAGAGGGTCTCTGGATGGCCGCGTTTGCCGTCGTGATTTGGCTGATCGGCTTTGTGGTCGCCATCCCTGTTTTCGGAATAGCCTATATGAGGAAGCACGGAGTTGCCTGGAAGGTGTCGGTTGTCGCCGCGGTCGGTTGGGCGATATTCTGCTGGGCAACGTTCACCTTCTTGCTGGACTCCGAGTTGTATCCAGGACTGGTGGCAAAGCTGTTGGGTCTAGACTAACGAAAGGAGAACCGACGTGGAGCATTCGCAGAAAGGCACAGGGGTTCCTGGTTTGAAGAAGCTTACTCGAAGATCGTTCGTCAAGGCTGCCGCGGGCGTCGGATTGAGCGTAGGTGGGGCCTATTTCCTGGGATGCGCGGCACCGGCCGCTAAACCCACCGCCACGCCACTGAAAGCGGCTCCAACTGCACCCCCTGCCAGGTCTGAACAACCGGCGGCGGCCGCTCCGGGAGCGGCCGCCAAGTCTCCGCGCGTTGTCACGTTTGCTGGAACCAGCGGCGCCGCCGTCGGTCTGCTCACCGAGGTGGCTCAGAAAAAAGGTATCGATGCCAAGTACGGATTGAAGCTGGACGTGAAGCTTATGGACCCGGCCGCGGCGGCCAAATCGGTGCTGCTCAAGCAGACCGAGGCCGGTCTATTCCCCCTGATATCCGCCGTCTCGGCCAACAACGAGAACGTGCCCATCGTCATCTTTGCTCCCATGCTCTTCAACCATACCCACGCCATCGTTTGGAAGGATGCCCCTTATAAGTCGATGGCCGATTTGAAGGGCAAGAAGATCGGCACCCTGGACAAGATCTCGGGACTTTACACCAGCGCGCAGGCTATCTTCAAGCAGGCTGGAGGGGATTTCGAGAAGGACTTCGAGCTGGTCACGGGTCCGCCTCCCGCGCTCATGGCTTTCCTGGAAAGAAAGGATGTCGAAGCCATCATCATTCACGAGCCCGTCGCGGGCAGCCTGATATCGAGCGGCAAGTACCGGGCGCTCGCCTCCATGAGCGACGAGTGGAAGCGACTCACCGGCGAGCCCATGTTTATGATCGGTATGGGTGCGCACCGACCATGGATTGAGCAGAACAGGGACGTCGCCGTGGCGCTGAACAAGATGATCCTCGAGACGGCCAAGTACGTTGGACAGCACCCCGAGGTCTTCGAGCAGAACAAGGAGTTTCTGGGGCTCAAAGATGACACCGCGGTGAAGACGGCGCAGGAACGGATGCGAGGTATCTTTCCCGAGCAGTGGAATGAAACGCTCATCAAGAACGCTCAGCTGATCGTGGATCGATCGGTCGAGCTAAAGATTGTGGAAGCGGCCCCGAAACAGAGCATCTTTATGATCCCGTAAGCCATGAGTGAAATCCCGCTGGCAGGACGAACGAGCGAAGAGACCCTTCCTGGCAAGGTAGAGCGCGGGCGCCGCCAGGCTGGTGCCATTCTGGGGCAAGGTTGGGCCATCAAGGTCCTCTCGATCGTTGTGCTGCTCCTGGCCTGGCAGTTGGTGGCATTCTTTTACCCTCCCAACTTGCTCCCCGGACCCGACCGCGTGGCAGCGCGCATCGTCCGGATCATCGTCCAGGAGAACTTCTTCTTCCACGCCTACAACACGATCGCCCGGGTGCTGGTGGGCTTCGCTCTGGCGCTGGTGGTAAGCATCTTTGGCGGGATCGCAATGGGCTCCAGCAACCGGGTGGAAAAGTTCCTTGATACCTACGTTCTAGTCGGCCTCACCATCCCGGGACTCTGCTGGGCCGTCCTGGCCCTGATGTGGTTTGGCATCACCGAGCTGGCCCCCGTCTTCGCCATTTTCGTGACCACCTCTCCGATGATAGTGGTGAACATGTGGCAGGGGACCAAAGCCATAGATAGGGAACTGTTGGAGATGGGCAAGGCTTTTCGCACCAGCCGCGGCTCGCTGGTGCGAGAGATCATTGTCCCCCAGCTTCTGCCGTATATCTTCGCGGCGGCGAGGTTCGGGTTCGCCCTGGGCTGGAAGGTGGTGGTCCTGTCCGAGATGTTTGGCCTCTCCAACGGCATCGGATACATGATCAACCGCTCGTTTGCCGTGTTCTCTATGGAGAGCGTGTTGGCCTGGACGGTAGCTTTTACCCTCATCATGGTCGTCTTTGAGTTTGGCATACTCAAGCCGATCGAGAGGTACTTCACCCGTTGGCGGCCGTCGATAAGCTTCTAGGTACGAACCGGGCCGCGTAGAGGGGCGTGCCATTGAACGTCCTACCAGTGAACCGAGCGGCCAAATACGAACGCAAACCGCGGTTGCACAGAAGGCAAGGGATGGCAAGCATACAGATAAGCCGTTTGAGCAAGATCTATCGTCGGAAAAGCGGCGAGCCGCTTCACGTGCTGGACGAGCTTTCGCTCGAAGCGCGCGATCGCGAGTTCGTCTGCCTTCTCGGTCCGTCGGGATGCGGCAAATCCACCTCGTTGCACATCCTGGCCGGGTTGGTCGAGGCCGATGCGGGGGAGATTCTGGTGGACGGAAGCAGCAACTATCGCACCGCCAGCTACGGTTACGTGTTCCAGCGTCCGAGGCTCTTGAACTGGAAGACGGTCAGGGACAATGTAACGTTTGCTTTGCGGAGCTATGGTGTTCCACGGGAAGAGCACGAGGCCAGGGTAAGCCGCTACCTTTCGATGGTCGATCTGAGCGCCTTCGCCGACGAATACCCCTTGACACTGAGCGGCGGCATGCAGCAGCGAGTAGCCATTGCCCGGGCGATGGCTATCGAGCCCGACATCCTCTTGATGGACGAGCCTTTCAGCGGCCTGGACGAGCTTACGGCGCGCTCGATGCGCATCGAGCTGCTGAAAGTCTGGAGCCACGACCGCAAGACCGTCCTGTTCGTCACACACAACGCCCTGGAGGCGGTCTTCCTGGCCGACCGGATCTATCTCCTGACCTCCCGCCCGGCCAAGGTTTTCAAAACGGTCGAGGTAGATGTGCCCCGGCCCAGAGACATAGAGGACGACCGGTTGATCCGTTTGCACAAAGAGATCATTAAGTCGCTAGTCGGCTAGTTTGGTGGAGGGATTGAAATGCCCAAGGATATGCGAACCTGGATAGGCCAGCTTGAGGAGGCCGGTGAGCTGGTACACGTGCGCAAGCCGGTGGATCCGCACTCGGAGATGGGCGCGCTGATGTACCAGACCCGGGATAAGGCGCTTTTCTTCGAGGAACTAAAGGGGTTCCCGGGTTGGCGCGCACTGGGACAGGCTCCGGCCAACCCGCGCCAGGGCGCCATTGCCTTCGATACCACCCTGGATAAAGTGGTGCCCACGCTGGCGGGCAAGCTGCACCTGCGCCAGCCCTGCGAGAGGGTCAGCACCGGGCCGGTCAAGGAGGTGATCCTGACCGGCGATCAGGTCGATGTGCTGAAGCTGCCGGCGCATCAAGCGGGCATTCGAGATGCCGGCCCCTTTATCACCGCCGGCCTGTGCGTTACCAAGGACCCGGACACCGGCATCCGCAACATGAGCTTTCACCGTATGCAGCTGAAGTCGAAGAATCGTACCGGAATGTTGATGGTTCCCCGGCACAGCTTCTTGAACTATCGCAAGTACGAAGAGCGCGGCGAGCCCATGCCCATCGCCATCTTCATCGGGCATCACCCTCTATATTATATGGCCGCGGCCACCACCGGCCCCTATGAGATGGACGAACTGGAGCTGGCGGGCGGGCTGCTGGGCGAGCCGGTCAAGCTGGTGAAATGCGAGACCATCGACGTGGAGGTCCCCTTCGACGCCGAGATAGTTCTCGAAGGTCACGTGCTGCCCGGCGTGCGCGAGGACGAAGGGCCTTTCTCGGAGTTTCAGGACTACTACATCGCCGGCACCGGTAAGAACCCGGTCATCGAGTTCCAGGCCATCACCATGCGCAAGGACGCCATCTTCAAGAACGTGCAGAACGGGTCCGAGGTGGAGGGCTGTGTGTACCACAAGCTGCCCATGTCGGCGGCGATCTTCAACCGGATCAAGACCGTCGGCGGGTTTGTCGATCTGAAGAACGTGATGACCCTTCCCGGCATCTTCGGCGTGGTGGTGCAGATGACCCCCAGGTACTACGGCGAAGCCAAGAACGTCCTCATGAGCGTTCTGTCCAGTGAGTACCAGCACCCGAAAATCGCCATCGCCGTGGACGAGGATGTGGATATCTTCAACAACACCGAGGTCATCTGGGCCATCAACACCCGGGTCAACCCGGCGGAGGATATCACCGTTCTGCCGGGGATGCGCATCATCCCGATGGACCCCACCGGCAAGGAATTGGGCACCGCCGGCCATCCCTCGTGGCAGCGGTTCGGCGGCAAAATGATCATCGACGCCACCAAGCCTCCCACCTCCGATCCCGAAGCGCGCGACCTGTTCGAGCGCATAAAGCCGATTGGAGATGGGAAGTTCAGGCTGGAGGACTACCTGTAGCAGGAAGGCATTGTTTCAGACAAAATCGCCCAAGTACACCCAAACGAAATCTCCGAACAGGGGTTCGAGTTTTCGTTTCCACTTCCCGTCGTTGCTGACGATGACTTCACAGCCGGCGAGCAGACCGGAGGCGACGATTATAGCATCGGGCAAACGGAGGCCTGTGACTGACCGAATGGTAGCGGCATGAGCCGCCACGGCCAAATCCATCGGCAAGGGGGCGAGGTTCGGGAAGTTGGTCAGGAATGTGTGCATGAGGGTGAATTCAGCCATACCCGCTCGATGGGGTCGGATGAGAAGCTCGGCGGCGCTGACAACTGAAAAACAGCCGCGTAGCGGGTCGTCATTATCCTCGATGCGCCTGAGCAGGTGCATCGACAAGGGGTGGACCGCCTCCGCGCGGCTGTGATAAGCGATCAAGGCGCTAGTGTCGAGCAGGATTTTTCTCGACTTCCCCAGCGCCTTATTGAGGGCGTTCGTCGTCACCGCGTTCCTCTGAATGCCAGCCCTTGCGTTCCTCATCCAGCCACTTCATCGTCTCCTCGTGCATCCCAAAGACGTCTGTTAGCCGTCCGGCGAACTCCTCCGTCCAGCGACTGGGACGTCGCATAAGGACCAGGATGTCCTCGCCGATGATCTCCACGATGAGACGGTCCCCTCGCTCCCAACCGAGCTCCCGGATGCTCTTGGCGGGAAGGGAGACCTGGTTCTTCCCCGTTATAGTAGTCTCTCCGGCTGGCTGTGGAATCCTCATCTGTGCCCTAGTGCTCCTCCTCTCGATGCTATTATACTGGCATGTTGGACACAGGTCAAGGCATTCCTAGCCAATGCCTTGCCAATGGATCACAAATCAAGGGAAGATCACGCGAGCCGACGTCCGAACTTGTTGGCTACTTCAGCACCGGGGCCAGCTTCTTCCCGCCCAGATAGGCTCCGGCGCAGATTCCGATGCCCTCTTCCTCGCGCGCCAGGGGCACGTGAGTGATGCTCGGCTCCGCCTCGACCGCGTTGATGAGCGCCATCAAGTTGGCTTCCGGTAGCGTGGCCACGAAATCGATACCCGCCTCCAGAAGACCATCCAGAATCGTTTTGGTTGCCGCTTCGTTCATAGGTGTTTCCTCCTATTGATAGTCAGTCTCAGGCAGCACCGGGGCGTAAACCCCTGCCTTCAGCACCAGCAGGATGACCAGGAAATCGCCCACCAGTTCGGCGCCCGCCGCTCCAAACAAAACGAACGCCACTTTGCTCGCGGCGAAATACAGCGACAAACGGACGGCAGCCAGCCCGAGGATAGCGCCAGGTAAAAATCGCCGAAGACGGCGAAAGCGACCGTGGCGAAGAAGCCCCGGCTGATCCAGGAAGCGGCCGGATTGGCCAGGGCGCGCCAGAACCTCTCCGGCCGGCCGAGGTACAGCAGGTGGGCGGTATTCTTGCCCACCAGCACGACCACCAGGCCGAGGGCCAGGCCCACTGGAAAGTCCATGTGAGCGGACACCAGGAACAGGCCCGACCCCAGTCCGCCCAGGAAAAAGGCGCTGGCGATCAGCCACTTCCACTCGGTCTGCTCCCTAAAATCGACCACGAAAAGCTCGTATGGCAGTCCGTAGGGGTTGTTCCGTCTCATCATCTGCCGGATTCACTCCACGTAATAAACCGAGGGCTCGGTGCCCAGCTCGGCCAGGAGCTGGCTGGCGATCCGCTGACGGATCCGGCGGCGAATGTTGCTGGAGGGATCGCTTAGATCCCCGAACACCCGGGCATCGGTGGGATAGGTCACCACGCAGGCCGGCTCCTGCCCGCGGTCGATCCGGCGCACGCAGAAGGTGCACTTCCCGACCGTCCCGGGTACGAAATCGGCATACTTGAGCTTCTCGAACGGTGTCAGCCCCTCGGCGAAATAGCCTTTCTCCAGAAGGTCTTTCTTGAGGTGGAATCGATTCTTGTAGGGACGTGCCACGTAGCAGGCCCGGCAGCCGATGCACTTCGTGTCGTCGACCAGGACGATGCCATCGGGACGCCGATAGGTCGCTTTGGTTGGGCAGGCTTGTTCGCAAGGAGCATTTCTACAATGATTGCACAGCGTGGGAATGTACAGGCTCTTGACGTCGGGGTACTCTCCCACCTCCCGAGACAGCGTGCGGGTAAAGAAAACCCCTTTCGGAGTGCCGTTCTCCGCCTTGCAGACCACGGTGCAGGCGTCGCAACCAATGCACCTCTTCAGGTCGATCACCATTCCCCAGCGGGTCACCGGCAACCCTCGGCCACGGCTCGAAACACGACCATCGCCACCACGTGATCGGCCTCAGACAGCCGCATTGCCAGCCCGGCCCGCCCCTGGGAGGCGACGCTAACCTCGTTCACCATCACCGTATAATCCCCTTTGATCTCTCCGTTTTCGACCAGGAACTCATAGAGACTGGCCCCGTTCCGGGTCTGAATTTGCCGGAGCAAATCGCCCAGCGTTCCCCCGGCGAAGTCAATTTCTTTGTTGCTCCAGCCCACTAAAGCCACGCCGCTAGAGACTATGCCCGCAACCATTTGCACGTTGTCTTTTTCGATGAGCTTCTTGATCTTGGTGAGTCCCACGTCCGGCTTGCCCTCGTCGTCTTCGACGATCAATTCTATCTTGCGCCCGCCCAGCTGGCCTCCCTTCTCCTCGGTGTACTGCAGGAAGCCGTCTTTCATATCCTTGCCCAATCCGGAGAACACGCCGGTAAAGGAAGTGAGGTACCCGATCTTGAGCGTGCCCTTAGCGGCCGGATTGGCTTCAGCCGGCTTCTCGGCTGGTTTAGTTACGGCGGCTTTCTCCGCCGGTTTGACTTCCGCTGCTTTGCCTGCCGGCTTGGATGGAGCCGGGGCGGCTGTGGAACAAGCCGCAGTTAGAAAGGGAACGACGACTAGGACCACCACGCATCTGTTGACAGGGGTATTTCGACGTGCTAGGATGGCGCTGGTCTACTAACACGGCGTCGACGTATTTATTCCTCCGAGGTCCGAGATTTCACGGCCCGAGAAGCGAACCTGTTGATTTGCTTGGCATAATCCTGACGGGGTGTCGTCGCAAGTCAGTGTTCTACATCGACATCTGATCCGACGGCGCGATAATCTGGGGGCCGAAGGCGTCCTCCGCAATTCCCCTCCAACGGCGGAACGTGCTGGCACTGATGATTCCGCGGCGGAGAGTGAATGAAAAACTTGGAGGTCAAGGCAAGATATCTCAGGGTGTGGACTCGTGACTCAAGATAAATATCGCTAAGGAGGGGTTGATGTGAATGTCAAGGGAAGTCTCAATGTGCTGGCCGCAGTTTTTGCGAGCATCTCGCTAGTTGTAGTAGCTTGTTCATCCTCGACGCCGCCGGCGCAGCCCAAGCAGGAACCGGCGCAATCCGCGCCGGCCAAACGGGAATCTGCCGCGCCCACAAAACAAGCGGCGTCGCCGGCCAAGCAGGAATCAGGGCCGACGGCCCAGCCAAAGAAGGAAGCGGCGCAGCCGAAACAGGAGCCCGCTAAGCCGAAACAGCCAGTCAACGTCAAGGTGGCGGTGCAGGGGAGTGCGTCGGACGGAGCTATTTTCATAGCCATAGAAAAGGGCTACTTCCAGCAGGAAGGGTTGAACGTCGAACCCGTCAACTTCTCCTCGGCTTCGGAGATGCTTCCCGCTCTCTCTACCGGCCAGGTTGAGGTCGCGGGAATTGGAGGGAACGCTGCCACGCTCAACGCCGTGGCGCGCGACATCGGAATCAGGGCGGTGGCCGACAAGGGGTCTACGCCGACGGGTTTCGGTTTTCTGGCGCTGGTGGTTCGCAAAGACCTTTTTGACAGCGGGAAGGTCAAAGATTATTCGGACCTGAAAGGGCTAAAGATAGCTTTGACGCCACCCCTTAATGGGACGGCCAATGCCATCGATCTGGACAAGGCGCTCAAGAAGGGGGGGCTTACCTCCAGCGATCTTACCGTGACCCTGCTCTCCTTCGGGGATATGCCCGCGGCCCTGGCGGGTAAATCCATCGACGCGGCGATCGCCATCGAGCCCGGCATTACTTCGATGATAGATAAGGGCATAGCGGTGAGGTGGAAAGGGATAGACGAGGTCTACCCCGGCCAGCAGATCGCGGTCATTAATTTTGGGCCCAAGATCATCAAAGAGATGCCCGATCAGGCCAAGGCCTTCATGGTCGGCTATGTGAGAGGGGCTCGTGATTACAACGACGCCTTCGTCAAAAACAAGAACAAGAAAGAGATCGCGACCATCCTCTCCAAACGTACGTCAATAAAGGACCCGGCAGTTTTCGAGAAGATAATTCCCGCCGGGATCAATCCCGACGGATATATGAACGTTCAGGCGCTCAAAGACGACCAGGACTGGTACTTCTCCAACAAGATGATCACCCAAAAGGTCGATATAGACACCTTTGTAGATCATCAGTTTGTTGAGTACGCCATCCAGAAATTGGGCAAATACAGCAAGTAACCGAGACGGAGTGTCCATTTCTAATTCCCTGCCGTTCCAGTATTCGGTTGCTCCCGTTGGACTTCGTCCTGTGGGTCGAGTATAATAGGCCCGCTTGAATCTGAAGGCAGCCAGAGAGGTAGGGGAGAGTGCCGATAACTCCGGGACTATCTTATCATTCCTCGGCAGAGGCTCGCGACGAGGAGTTCGTGGAAGGCTCGGATAGATCGCGGCGGCCGCTGGACCTGACCGTGGTGGTGCCGGTTTACAACGAGGCTGAGAGCCTGAAGCCACTTTACGCTCAGCTAGCCGGCGCAATGCAAGACGGGGAGAGCGAAGTTATCTTCGTGGACGACGGCAGCAGCGACGGGTCTTTCCAGGTGCTGCAAGGACTGCACGAGATGGACCCTAGGGTGAAGGCCATACGCTTCAGGAGGAACTTCGGCAAGACCGCGGCGCTAATGGCGGGCTTCAAGCTGGCGCGAGGGCAGAAGGTCGTGACGATAGACGCCGACCTTCAAGATGATCCCGCCGAGATAACTAACCTCTGCTCGAAACTGGACGAAGGATACGATCTCGTTTCGGCCTGGCGAGCAAGAAGGATAGATCCTTGGTCCAAGCGGCTGCCGTCTTCGATATTCAACTGGATCGTCAGGTCGCTCACGGGCATTCACCTCCACGATTTCAACTGCGGGCTCAAGGCCTACCGGAGCGAGGTGGTTGAGGACCTGAGGCTTTACGGGGAACTCCATCGTTTTATTCCCGTGCTGGCGAACTGGAAGGGCTTCAAGGTGGCCGAGGTGCCGGTGAACCACCGGCCACGCAAGTATGGACGCTCGAAGTATGGGGCCAAGCGCCTCGCGGCGGGGCTCCTCGATTTCGCACAGGTTCTTTTCCTGACCAGCTACATGCGGAGCCCTCTGCGGCTGTTCGGCACCATCGGCTTGACCGTGTTCGCCGTGGGATTGATTTTCTTTGCCTACCTCGTGGCCCTTTGGTTCAGCGGCGAATCGATCGGCCAGAGGCCTCTTCTCATCCTCTCTGTTCTGATGATGGTGGCCGGCCTGCAGCTCTTCATCACCGGCCTCATCGGCGAGATGCTGCGTCACGTGACCTACGATCCCAAGGAGGAGTACTCGGTGGCCCAGATGCTGGATTGAATGGCGCGTTGGCAGCGGCAAACTGTGAAAACTGCGGTTAAGTACGCGGCCATCGCGGTGGTGCTGGCCTTTTGGGGGGCTTACGTCCACCGCAATTGGCAGAGCTTCACGTCGCTCTCCTGGCAGCTGGACCCGGTTTACCTCCTGGTCGGATTGGCGTTCTACGTGGGCTTCTACCTGATGATGGGATCCGGTTCGGTGCTTGCGCTGCGGGCGCTGGGCCAGAAGGTCGACTATGCCGCGGCGCTGCACATCTGGCTGGTCGCGCTCCCGGCGCGATACCTTCCCGGCTCAATGTGGCACATTGCCGGTCGGGCTTACATGGGCACCCAGATGGGCATTTCCAAGCAGGACCTGCTGGTGTCTTCTTTCCTGGAGCACGCCGTAGCCATCGTATCGGGGCTGATCGTCTTTCTGATATTCACTCCCATCGGTGGGGCTTTCGTAGACAGCTCAAGCTCATATTTCTTGTTTCTGATTCCAGTCGGGCTGGCGCTCACCCACCCACTGGTGTTTCAAAGAGTAATTAACCTGGGCCTGGGAATGGTGAGGAAACAGCCGCTGGAGCTCAAGCTCGGTTTTGCCCGGGTGCTGGGGCTTGTGGTTTGGTTCGGATTGACCCACATTTTCGCCGGCGTGAGCCTGTTCTTTATTCTGGCGGCCATCTCGTCGGCTCCCCTGAGCCTTCTTCCCGTCCTGATCGGAGCGAGCGCGTTCGCCTGGGTAGTGGGCGTGGTATCACTTCTCGTTCCCGGCGGCATCGGCGTGAGGGAGGCGACCATAGTCCTTCTCAGCTCGGCGTTCGTAGCGGTTCCGGCCATCACGGCCGCGGCGTTCGTCCTGAGGTTCATCTCGGCCGTAGCCGAGGTGGTGCTGGTGGTGTCGTCCACCGCGATATCGCGACGAAGGAGACGGATTGAAGCCGGGTTGGAGGTGACATGCTCGGAATAGTTTTCCCAAGCGCCTTGGTTATGCACGGCCGCCGCCAAGCTGCTTATTTGTTAGTCCATCACTGGCCATCATAGACCACTGGTCGCCGGCGCATTGCCAATTCAAGCAACTGGATAGCACGTGGTCCAGGCGGAAAGGTTGAATCACGTGTCGTTAGGGGCACGGCGACGCCGTGCCCCGGCGCGGAGTCCGACTTGTCCGACCCTAACACGAACCGCAGTGATTATTGTGAAAGCGTAGTTGCTTGAGAGATTACCGGCTTATCAGTTGCACCCCCCGGGTGCCTGTCCCGGCGGGAACTCCGGCACGTCGTTCAACACGTGGTGAGCCCCTTGCGGATCGTCATATTCCATCCGCCACCGGATGCTGTCGCACCTCGGCGCCGGCGTCGC
>JAMDCE010000610.1 GCA_023489135.1 Chloroflexota bacterium | reverse complement strand
TAACGAGGTGTGGTGCAGGGGCTCGTCCCCTGCTCACGCCCCTCCAGCAGGGGACGAGCCCCTGCACCAATGGGTGAGTTCGAGATAGTCTCGTATTGGAGAACGCCGATGATAATAGATACCAGCAAGGAATCGACTCGTCGGACAACGTACGACGATCTGCGTGGATGGATCCAGCGTTGCCAGGAGCTCCAACAGGTCAAAGTGGTCGAAGGGGCCGGCTGCGACGAAGATATCGGTATGGCCACCGATTTGCTGCAACACGCGGAGAACTCCGCTGCCGCGATCTTCGACTCCATCCCGGGTTATCCCAGAGGTTACCGGGTGCTCGTCAATAGCTTCGGCTCCTCGCAGCGCATAGCGCTGGGGCTAGGACTGACGGTTGAGGCGTCGGTTCAGGAACTGGTCGAAGAATGGCGCCAGAGACTGCGCTCGCTGGTCCCCATACCGCCTGAATATGTCGAAGATGGACCCATTTTGGAGAACGTCCACTTAGGCGACGAAGTCAACGTGCTGGAGTTTCCAGTCCCCTTGTGGCACGAACTGGACGGGGGCCGCTACCTCGGCACGGCGAGCCTGGATGTCACCATTGACCCCGACGAGCGTTGGGTGAACTGCGGGACCTACCGAGTGATGGTACACGACCGGAACCGTGTGGGCTTCTTCATTTCGCCGGGCAAGCACGGCCGGATTCACCGCCAGAAATACTTCGACCGGCAGGAAGCCTGCCCCGTGGTGGTGGTCACCGGCGTCGAGCCGGTGCTCTATCTGGCCTCCTGCACGGATCTACCGTACGGTTTGTGCGAGTACGACTGGGCGGGAGGGATCAAGGGGGCTCCGATTAAGGTGATTCGCGGAAAGGTAACCGGTCTGCCCATACCGGCGAACGCCGAGATCGCACTGGAGGGATACGCCTACCCGGGGGATGTGCTGCCGGAAGGGCCATTCGGAGAATGGACAGGCTACTATGCCAGCGGCAGCCGGGCGGAGCCTGTGATCCAGGTCAAGGCTGTGTACCATCGCAACGATCCCATCATCGTGGGCTCCCCTCCCAGCAAGCCTCCCAACGAGGCTGTGTACTGCCGGGGCTTTATGCAATCCGCTCAACTCAGGGACGATATGGAGAAAGCCGGGGTGCCTGACATTGCCGGCGTGTGGTGTCATCCGGTCGGGGGAAACAGGCTACTGGTGGCGGTTAGCATCCGGCAGCGTTACCCCGGCCACGCCAGGCAGGCAGGACACCTAGCGGCGATGTGCCATGCCGGGGCCTACCTGGGCCGGTACGTCATCGTGGTCGACGAAGATATCGACCCCAGCGATCTCAACGACGTTATGTGGGCCATGTCCACCCGTGCCGACCCGGCAGGGGCAATAGACATCATCAACAGAGCGTGGAGCGGCCCTCTCGATCCGGCGATACCCAGAGAGAAGAAAGGCTTCAACTCGCGCGCGATCATAGATGCTTGTCGCCCTTACGAATGGAAAGATGAATTCCCAATCGTCAATGAGCCCAGTCCGCAAGCAAAGAGGCGCGCTATAGAGAAGTGGGGGTATTTGATCGCGAATGGCGGCGCTTAAATTGCCGTACCAAGCACCCGCTCTAGCCGCGCCCTCACCTCAGCCCTCTCCCAGAGGGAGAGGGGGAACCAGGGCCCCTTGCGCGGCCTCTCCTGGGTCGCGCAAGGGGCCGTAGGGCGGGGGGGGCACGCCCCCTACTGGGCGGAGGATTGCCCAGAATTGGCAAGGCAAATGGTCCTAGTGCCACAGACGTGGACGGGCGTCCCGAAGAATCGGGCTATCCAGCCCAAAGAAAAGAACAGGGGAGGAGTAGGAACATGAAGTTCACAGGGTCTCGAACGAAACTGGCAATGTCTAGCGTCGTCATCCTATTGATTGCATCGGCGTTCGGATGCAGCACGGCTTCAGCGCCCCCATCCACGGCACCTAGTGAGGCGCCCAAGGCTCAATCACAGAAGGAAAGCCAGCCGGCGGCTAGCCAGGCCAAGCCGGCGGCCAAAGAGGCCAAGCCAGAGACCAAGCCGGCGCCGTCCAAGGAGGTTGCCAAGCCCGAGAAGCTCGTCAAAATGAAAGCGGCCTACAGCGCCGTCAGCGGCTCGCAAACGCCCATGTGGGTGGCCAAGGAGAAGAAGCTCTTCGAGAAATACGGTCTCGACCTCGACCTGCAGTACATCGCCTCGAGCACGACCGTAGCCCCAGCAATGCTCTCGGGAGAAGTGCATGTGGCTGCCAGCGCTGCGGGGTCGGTGGTAAGCGCAGGACTGGGGGGCGGCGATTTGATCATCGTGGCCACGACGGACGAGGTGCTGCCGTTTTCCCTCTACGTGGTGCCGAGCATCAAGCGGATAGAGGACCTCAAGGGACAGAAGGTGGGAGTAACTCGGTTCGGCTCTGCCACGGATTTTGCAGCCCGCCAGACGCTCAAGAAGTTGAACTTGGAGCCCGACAAAGACGTGGCGGTCGTACAAATGGGCGGGGTACCGCAGCTGCGGGCCGGCCTAGAATCAGGCGCCATTCAGGGATCGGTGTTCGGGCCTCCCGACTCCCTGCTGGCCAGAAAAGTGGGGATGGTCGAGCTGGTAAGTTACTCCAAATTGAACAATCTCTACCCCACGGGGTCCATTGCCGTGAGCAGGAAGTACCTCGACGGCAATCGAGACACGATGAGGAACTTCATGAAGGCCTTTGTGGAAGGCATCGCTATCTCCAAGAACGACAAAGACTACGCCATGAAGGTGATAAGCCAGTACTCCAAGATCGAAGACAAAGAGGTGTTGGAAGAGACTCACGCCATTTACGTCGCCCAGTTGATGCCCAAGGTCCCGTACGCCAGCATCGAGGGAATACAGGTCGTCCTGGACGACATGGCGAAGCAGAATCCCAAGGCCAAGGACTCCAAGCCAGAAACCTTCGTGGACAACAGCCTGGTGAAAGAGCTGGACGACAGCGGGTTCATCAAGAAGTTGTATCCCTAACCGTCAGTCACCCAATTCCGTTGAGAATTGGAGAAGGAATCGTCCGCCAAGACTTGGCGGACAATCGTGAAGTCGGCAGCCGTGCCTATTTCGCAGCAATAGACACGGCTGTCACGCTGTTGAATCCGACGCGGCCCTCTTCAATGTGATACAATGGTCCCAGCGGTCACGTTCTCGAAGCATCGCAAGGTAGGTCAGGAGAATGGATTTCGAAAGCTTTCGACAGCTATTTGCTCCGCCTGGTACGAGGTTGTTCAAGGGTGGCGAAGAGCGGGAAGATGCTGAGGAGTTGGCGGAGCTAACCGAAGATGCGTGGCTGGATCATCTCCACGCGGGACCGCACCTGGGGGCCTTCGTGCAGCGGGCGGATGGGCGGGCGACCTACTCTATGTTCGACATCGACATCGCGCCGCGCAATGCCCCCCGCGTGGAGATGCTGCGCCAGATGGAGGACCTCAAACCCCTGGCGCTGCGGGTGAGGGATGTGCTGGAAGCCAAAGGACTCTCTCGTCAGCAAGTGCTGGCGGAGTTCAGCGGCACGGGCTATCATTTGTGGACCTTTTACGAGGAACCGGTTCCCGCGGCCCTGATTCAACGCTTGACGCTGCGCATCCTCGCTCGGGTGGGAGTGGATGTGCCTTTCAAGCCCAGATACCCGTTCGAACGAGACAAGGACAAGGTGTGGCTGCCGCTGCGCGTCAACCGCAACCAGGGAGTACGCTCCACGCTCATCGGCGATCTGGAGGACTTCGATCCGGTCCGTTGCGCGATAGAGGTGCACGACGAGCTGCTGGCATCGGTGAAGCTGGTGGACCCGAAGAAGCTAATCTAGCAGATTCTCGACCTCGACCACTTTCCCTTTTCGCACATACACACGAGGGACCCTGGGACCAACGCTGCACGTAACCTCGTAGTTTATTGTGCCACGCATCAGGGCGATTTCTTCCGCCGTGATCTCACCATCGCCCTGTTTGCCGATGATCACGACTTCGTCGTCCTGACGAACGTCGGGGACATCTTGCACGTTGACCACGCAGTTGTCCATGCAGACCCGGCCTACGATTGGCACTCGCTGGCCGCGGACAAGCATAGAGCCGAGGTTTGAAAGGGAGCGAGCCACGCCGTCGCCGTAGCCGATGGGCACCAATGCCAGATGGGCCGCTTCCGGCGTCTGATAGGTCCGGCCGTAGCTGACCGGTGTGCCGGCAGGAACCTGGCGCAGCCGGGCTACACGCGACTTGAGGACCATCGCCGGCTGCAGTTTCACCGCCCGGCTGACGCCGTCGGAGGGGTAGAGGCCGTAGATGCTGATGCCGCAGCGAACCAGATCCAGGTGCGTCTCGGGCAAATCGAGAGTAGCGGCGCTATTGGCGGCGTGGCGCAGAGGAATGACTATACCTTCCCTAGACACCCGGTCCAGCACCTCCTGCAACATTCCCAGTTGACGGATGGTGAAAGACTTGTCCGGCTCGTCGGCCGAAGAGAAGTGGGTATAGAGGCCCTCTAGTTGAATGCCCGGAAGGGTCACTATACCCTTGACGAAGTCCACCACTTCGACGGGCAGCAACCCAAAACGAGTGAGGCCTGTATCCACTTTGACGTGCACCGGCGTAACCCTTTTTCGAGACAGCGACACCGAGGAAAGCGCCAGAACGAATTGCCGAGTATTCACCGTTGGCGTGAGCGCATTGTCTACGATGTGCTCGACCTCCCACGGAGGGGAGTAACCGATGATGAGAATCGGACAGTCGATGCCGGCGCGTCGAAGCTGGATTCCCTCGTCGACACAAGCCACGCCCAGCCACCTCGCGCCGCTTTCCAGGGCCGTCATGGCAACCTGCACCGCGCCGTGCCCGTACCCATTGGCCTTGACCACGGCCAGCAGGTCGACCCGTCGTCCAATATGCCGCTTCAGCTCGCGCACGTTATGTGCCACGGCGTCCAAGTTGATCTCGGCCCAGGTTGGTCTGCCGCGCAACATCTGTCTACCTCTAGGATGCAGCTTCCTGCTCGACCATAAACCGAATGATGTCAGCTCGACTGACGATGCCCACCAACTTGCCCTCGTGGGTCACCGGCACCGGATTGACCTTCTCTTCGACCATCAAGGTGGCCAGAGCTCTGACCTCGGCATCGGCGTCGATGGTGTGGACCTCCCTGGTCATGACGTCCGCGGCTGTGGTCCCCAGCGCCCGCCTCAATTCCTCTTCAAAATGCCTCGGGCTCTGGAGGTAGATGCGGCTATCGAGTATCTGCAGAAATGTCGGAAAGTGAACGTAGGCGTTGCGAACCACCAGATCGGCCTCGGTTATGATGCCGATCACTCTATTCGATTCGTCTACTACCGGAACGCCGCTAATGCCGTTCTTGAGCATCACCTTGGCAACGTCCACCACTTTGTCGTCAGGCTCAGCGGCCATGACGTTCTTGGTCATTATCTCGGAAACCTTCAAAATGCTCCTCCTACAGTTATTATACCCCCGGCCAATTCCTCCCGCCAAGTGGTGTAGCATTAATCAGCCTACCATGGTAGACTATGCCAACCTACAACTGTTCACATAACGTGAGGCAACTGCCGGCGCAGTACAACTAGACAGGCTGGAGGCGGAGACTATATGTCGGGGCAGACCAAGGTTACGATCATCGGAGCGGTCTTTTTTGTTGCTCTAGTGGCGGTAGGACGTGGAGGAAGCACCTACGTCGACTGGCTGTGGTTCCAGAGTGTTGGCATGCAGGGCGTCTTCGCCACTCGCTTCCTCACTCAGGCCGCCCTGTTTATCGTCACTGCAGTCGTGTTTTTCGCCGTCTTCATCATCAACGCCATCGTTGCCATGCGGCTGGCATCTGGGAAAAGGAATCGCGCGCTGGTTCGAATCGCCTCGATGGACGGCGAAGCGATTGAATTCATCTCATCGGCAGAGTCCGTCCACCTCAACCCACTGCTCAAGATCGGGTCGGTGGTCGCAGGGATTCTGCTGGCCGTCCTGGTAGGCGCGGGGCTGATGGGCTCGTGGGAAGTCGTGCTTCGTTTTCAGAACCCCACGTCATTCGGCGCTGTGGACCCACTTTTTGGCCAGGATATCAGCTTCTTCGTCTTCACGCTGCCGATGTACGAGCTGCTTCAGGGCTTGTACATGACGATGATCTTCCTGACTCTAATTGGCTGCGTCGCCATCTATGCGGTGAAGCTCGTGCTACCGCAGGTACCGCTCAATGAGGAATCGCTTCAGGGCCAGATGCCCAGCTTCAAGATCGACCTGGACTTTAGCCGGGGCGTCAAGGCTCACATTTCAATCCTCATCGCGCTCCTCGCACTCGGCTTCGCCTGGAGCACCTGGTTGGATACCTACAAGCTGGTCTATAGCTCAACGGGGCTGGTGTTCGGCGCCGGATACGCCGACGTCGGTGCCCGCTGGCCCGCGCTGCGGCTGATTGCCGCCGCCGCCGTGTTCTTCGCGGTGTTGGTGCTGGTCAACATCGGCCGTCGTGGCTACAAGCTGGGCCTCATCGGACTGGGGGTGTGGATCGGTATCTCGATCCTGGCTGGAAGCGTCTACCCCAGCCTAGTCCAACGCCTTCAGGTTCTGCCGAGCGAGCTCGACATGGAACGTCCGTACATCGAGCATAACATCGCCCTGACCAATCAGGCCTATGCCCTGGATCGCATCGTCGAAGCGGATTACCCGGCCGAGGATGCCGTGACTGCGCAGGAGATCGATGGCAACCCGACGACGATCAAGAACGTTAGACTGTGGGACCCGGAGCCTCTGCTAAACACCTACAACCAGATCCAAAGCATCAGATTGTATTACGACTTTCTGGACGTCGACGTCGACCGGTACCTGATCGATGGGGAGTATCGGCAGGTGATGCTCTCCGCCCGCGAGTTATCGCCGGCCAAGTTGCCGAGCCAAGCCCAAACCTGGGTCAACCAGCGGCTGCAGTTCACCCACGGCTATGGCCTCGCGATGAGCCCGGTCAACGAGGTCACCCAGGAGGGCTTGCCGGAGCTATTCCTTCAGGATGTTCCCCCTCGAGGGAAGCTGGCGCTGGCGCGGCCCGAGATATACTACGGCGAGAACACCAAGAACTACGTCATCGTGAAAACCACCACGCCGGAATTCGACTATCCGAGGGGCAACGACAACGTGTACGTTCAGTACGAGGGCAAGTCCGGCGTGAGCGTCGGCCCGCTTCTTCGACGCCTTTTCTTTGCCTGGCAGTTCGGTGACGTGAACATCCTCCTCTCGGGATCGATTACTCCTGAGAGCAAGATTCTGTACAACCGTGGCATCCAAGAGCGGGCAAAGATGGTCGCTCCATTCTTGATGTACGACCGAGATCCATACGTCGTCGTGGCCGACGGCCGGCTTTACTGGATCCTGGACGCCTACACCCAAACCGATCGCTACCCCTACTCTCAACCGGTCAGGCTCGGAAGCGGCGCCGACGCGAACTACTTGCGCAACTCGGTCAAGGTGGTAATGGACGCCTACGACGGGTCTATGCGGTTTTACCTGGCCGATCCATCCGATCCAATGATCCACACCTATGCCGCCATATTCCCAGGACTCTTCTCTCCTCTCGATGAGATGCCGCAAGAACTGCGATCTCATCTGCGTTACCCACAGGACCTGTTCACGGTGCAGGCCGAGCTCTATCGTACCTACCATATGAGGGACGCGAGGGTGTTTTACAACAAGGAGGACATGTGGAACATCCCGAACGAGGTCTACGTGGACAAGCAGGTGCCCATGCAGCCGTACTACGTTGTGATGCGACTACCGGGCGAGGCTCGGGAGGAGTTTGCCCTGATCCTGCCATATACTCCACCGAACAAGAACAACATGATCACGTGGCTGGCGGCTCGCTCCGACGGGGACGCGTATGGCAAGCTGGTGGACCCGAAGAAGCTAATCTAGCAGATTCTCGACCTCGACCACTTTCCCTTTTCGCACATACACACGAGGGACCCTGGGACCAACGCTGCACGT
>JAMDCE010000326.1 GCA_023489135.1 Chloroflexota bacterium | reverse complement strand
GAGTAAGGCCACGCTTCCGGCCAGAAGAATGACGAAAAGGACTATGCCCTCCGATATCCAGACCAATCTCATCATCGTCGGGCTAGGCTTATCGGCGGTGAGCATTAGCAGATAAAGAAATGGGGGCAGCGTCCCGAGCGTGACGGCTACTGTGGAGAAGGTCAGAAACCGGGCGATTCTGCGCAATGCCGCCTTCTCGTTCTGGTCGAGGAAATAGATCAACCGGTCGGTTCCTAGTCCGGCAAGGGCTGCCAGGGCGAAATCGAACAGAAACAGGAAGCGCGCCGGAGCCCTCAGCTTGTCGAATCCTGCTCCGAGATAGTAAAGCCATCCCTGAGGTACGCTGTAGCCGCCAAAAGAGAGCGCAAGACTTATGGCGGCTAGAGCCAGCAGGAAATAGGTCACGCGTCGGCGGCGGAGAACGACCGCCACGAGGGCGGCTACAATGGGGAGCACGCCGAGGTAGCCCATCTCCGTGCGCAACCAGGGGCCCCAGTAGCTGCCGGGCCCGCGGCCAAAGAAGTTCGGAACAAACAGGCTAACCAATTGGGCAGGCGATAAGGAGTACTGCGCAGATCCGGGGTAATCCATATCCGAACGAAGGCTCAGCTGGCTAAGCTCAAAGCTCGGCAGAAGCTGAATCGCCGCCACTCCCAAAGCCACGGCCGCAAATACGGCGAATATCCTCGCCTGAGCCAAGAGCCGTCGCAGGCCCTTTCCATCTCGCCAAGCTAGAACGACTTCGAACAGGAAGTAAATGGCAAGGCAAAGCAGCGTGTAGAGAAAAGGCTGAATGTGCCCGGCCAGTAAGGCGATGCCGAGGGCAATTCCGCCCACAGCCGATTTTGCGGCGCTTCGCTCGACCAATCCACGGTGGAAGAACAGGAAAACCAGCGGAAGCCAAGCTGCCACCGCGATCATGTTCAGATTGCCCAAATGGACGATGAAGACGTCCGAAAACATGTAGGCAATGCCGCCCACCAAACCGCCAGACCGGCCGACCTGGTCCTCTCCGTCTTTCAGGAAACGCAGGCAGAAGTACATGGCAGCGCCGGCGAGGAAGAAATGGAAGATCGAGAGTAGCTCCATCGTCTGGTAGCTGATTTCGGGCAGAAGGAGGAAGGCGATCAGGTTTATGGGGTAGAAAAGACCCGATTGGATGTCCGCGGCAAAGGGGGCACCGGTATAGAGGTATGGATTCCAGAGGGGAAGGATCCCTTGCTTCAGGCTATTCGCGGCGAAAGCGTAGGTAGGGTACAGAAAGGAAGCCAGGTCGCCGCCCCCGGCAGGAACCCACACGTTCTTGTCGAGGAGCACCCGCCAGAAGAATCCGGCCGTCGAGAGGGCAAGAATGCCAACTGCCGTCACATCGCGCTGGAATGGCATTGCCAGCCGCTTCGAAAAGTAGAGGTGCCGGAATAGGAGATAGGCGCCTAGCCATATGCTCAGAAGAACAAGGGAGACCACTAATAAGTTACCCAGCTTGCGTCATACCCCCTTTCCATGCTCTTCGTCGTATGGCCGGGGATATCCTAGCATAAGGCCTTCTCGGTCTGCAACGCATCGCGCGGTCTATTCGCCGGCTTCTTGCTTGTCGCCAGGGAAGCGAAGTCCGGCGACGTGATAGAAATACACTTTGGGATCGACGATGGACCTTGATTCATCGAACGTGATGGCGGATGCTAGGCCTGGAAAAGGCTCCTTGTCCTGCAGTGAGGCTAGGACACCAGCACGACTCGGCGCTTCCTGGCCCTTCAGGCTGCGCTCAACGGCGGTGAGGACGATGTTCGTGGCATCGTAGGCGAGGACGGCGCTAGGCAAGGGATCCAAGCCGGAAAGAGCCCTGTAGTTCTGGACGAAGGCCGTGGCCGATGGGATGTCAGTCGGGTTCGGGGCAAGTGAGACGATATAGGCGCCGTCGGCGCTGTTGCCCGCTAGTTTCAGGAACAGCGGATTGACGGAGCCCATATCCACGAGGTAGGCGCTGCTCATCCTCTGAAGTCTCATCTGGTTAAGGAGAGAACCGGCGCTCAGATAGTCGCCTCTAAAGAAGACCGTCTGCGGTGTCGTCCAAGACATGCGGCGCGCTATATCGGAGAAGTCGGTCTGCTCTGGCTTCAGTGGCTCACCGAAGGTTAACGACAGTCCATCTACCTTCGTCATTTCGTAGAGCCTGTCCGCATACTTCACATGCTCCAGCGTCGGCTCAGCTATGATGGCCAACCTTCGAGTCTTCAGTGCCCCGGTAAGAAACCTGACCGTATCGGATAGGACCTTGCTATCAGCCGCGCTCAAGCGGAAGGTGGTGCGAAAACTATCGGCAGAAAGCCCGTCAGCTGTTGCCTCTGTAGTAATCATCGTCAGCCCGGCGCTACCGTAGGCTTCTCCTGCGGCCAAAGCAGATGCGTTCGAGGGGTGGCCCACGACTCCTATGACGTCGCCATCCAGAATCATCTTTTTGGCCTGAGCCAGCCCCATGGGAGCTTCGTTCCTGTCGTCTTGGGCAATGAGCTCTATCCGGTATCCTTTTAGGCGATCAGATTCGTTCCACTCCTTGATCGCCAATTTCGCGGCGAAGAGCATGTTGTAGCCGATGTTAGAGTTCTGTCCGCTGAAAGGGGCGATCAAGCCGATCTTGAAAGTCCCCCGGAACGTGGCGCTGGGGTTCATGCATCCACCTAGCGCGATTTGCTGAGCCAGGACGAGAGCTACCACGAGGGCAGCCGCCCACTTCATTGATCTCAAGATCGCAGCACCTACCTCTATTATGGTCGTAGGCACAAGGAAGCCCTCTAGCTCGCTGGACTAGAGGGCTTCGTGGCGAAGTTACTACCGGCGAAGCCGGAGAGACGCTACACGCGAATGCAGGCGACGAAATGTTCCCCACCCTTGTCGACCAGCGGTGGAACTGCCTGGCTGCACTCGGGAATTGCCACTGGGCACCGGGTATGGAAATTGCAGCCTGGGGGTGGCTTCACCGGGCTCGGTACGTCTCCGGTCAGAATGATGCGCTCCCGCTTTGCCTCGACGACCGGATCGGGAATCGGCACCGCCGAGAGAAGCGCCTTTGTGTAAGGATGCATCGGGTTCTCGTAGAGCACGTTGCGGTCGGTGATTTCAACGATTCGCCCAAGATACATTACCGCTACACGGTCGCTAATGTGTCGCACGACGGACAAGTCGTGGGCGATGAATAGGTAGGTTAGATTGAATTGCGCCTGGAGATCCTCGAGAAGGTTGAGGATCTGGGCCCGAATGGAAACGTCGAGAGCCGAGATAGGCTCGTCGCAGATGATGAAGCTTGGCTCGACGGCGAGAGCCCTCGCTATACCGATTCTTTGGCGCTGGCCGCCACTAAACTCGTGCGGATAACGGTTGACGAAATAGGGGTTGAGACCTACCACCTGCAGGAGGTGCTGCACGCGCTCCTGTTTCTCCTTCCCTTTGGCCAGGCCGTGGATGGTTAGGGGCTCGCCAATGATGCTTCCGACGGACTGCCTCGGGTTGAGGGAGGCATAGGGGTCCTGAAAGATCATCTGCATCTTTCGGCGCATCTTCCGGAGTCTCTCACCCTTGACCTTGGTGATGTCCTCACCCTCGAACCACACTTCTCCACTGGTGGGGCGGTAGAGCTGCAGAACGGCCCTTCCAGTAGTGGACTTACCACATCCACTTTCGCCCACCAGTCCCATGGTCTCGCCCTTTTTTACAGTGAAGCTGATGCCGTCAACTGCTTTGACGTCTGCCACTTTCCTCTGGAAAACGATGCCCGCGGTGATGGGGAAATACATGTGCAAGTCTTTTACGTTGAGCAGGATGTCATTTCCGTCTGCCATTTCCTCATACCCTCTCTTTCGAAGCGTCTACCCAGCATGCCACAAAGTGCCTATCACTGACTTGGGTCAACTGCGGCGTCTGATCTAAGCATTTATCATTTCTGCTCGAGCAGCGGGGAGCGAACCGGCATCCCTCTGGCGGGTCGATCAAGTCAGGCGGTAGGCCCTCAATGACGTAGAGCTTGTCGCGGCGTTCCTCGTCCAACCGAGGTACCGACTTCATAAGCGCGATTGTATAAGGGTGCTTCGGGTGAGCGTAGAGGTCGGGTGTCGGGGCGGTCTCCACGATCTTCCCGGCGTACATCACGATAACTCGATCGGTCATCCCGGCTACCACGCCGAGGTCGTGGGTGATCATGATTACCGCCGTCCCCCGCTCCACGCAAAGCCTCTTCACGAGGTCGAGAATCTGAGCTTGGATGGTCACATCGAGGGCTGTGGTGGGCTCATCGGCGAGGAGAAGCTGGGGGTTGCAGGACAAACCCATAGCGATCATCACGCGCTGCCGCATGCCGCCGCTGAACTGATGGGGATAGTTGTCGATTCGGGATTCAGGTGAAGGGATACCTACCATGCGCAGGAGCTCGATACTCCGTTGGCGGGCTTGGGCCTTGTTCATTCCCATGTGCAGTTCGAGGCTCTCCGATAACTGGCGACAGATCGTCAGCACCGGATTGAGCGACGTCATCGGGTCCTGGAAAATCATGGCCATCTTGTTGCCCCGGATCGACCTCAGCTCATCCTCGTCTACCTTCAGCAGATCCTCGCCGTCGAACATAACCTCGCCGGCAACGATCTTGCCAGGTGGCTGGGGAATCAGGCGCATAAGCGAGAGAGCTGTGACGCTCTTGCCGCAACCGCTTTCCCCCACGATTCCGAGCCTCTCACCGGAGGCAAGGTCAAATGAGACGCCATCAACCGCGTGAACTACCCCATCTTGCGTGAAGAAGTGCGTTTTCAGGTCCCTCACCTGCAAGAGTGTGCCCATCAGTTGCCTCCCTCCTTTTTGTTTGTGGAGCTGATTTGTCTGTGAAACATAGGATAGACTATGCTTGCCTCTCTTATCGCCCTCTTGGATTGAGGGCATCGTTCAGGCCGTCCCCGATGAAATTGAACGCAAAAAGCACGATGGCGATGGCCGCGCCAGGAACAAAGAGCAAGTGGGGATGAGCGGTTCGCCACATTGCCTGATTCTCGTACACCATAGCACCCCAGCTTGCGTTTGGTGGCTGCATCCCGATCCCGAGATAGCTGAGAATCGACTCGGACATTACTGCTCCGCCCATTCCCATTGAAACAGCCACCAGAACTGGACTTAGGCAGTTTGGGAGCAAGTGACGAAACAATAGCCTCCAATTGCTCGCTCCTATGGCTTTCGCCGCCACCACGAATTCTGTCTCCTTGACGGAGAGAACCTGACCTCTCACGAGGCGAGCCATGCCGGGCCAGGCAACCACCGACAATGCCGTGAAGACGACCAGATAATCGACGATTCCCGATCGTGCAAGGTCCCGCATGCCCGCCGCTGCTCCGATCTGTCCCACGAGGTTGACAGCCGACGGTTTAAGGGTAGCCGCTATGAAAATGACAAAGAGCAAACTAGGAAAAGCAAACAGGATATCCGATATTCGCATTATCGCCGTTTCTACCCAGCTACCAAAGTATCCGGCTGTGGCTCCGAGAACCACGCCAAAGACGGTCGAAAGACTCACGGCGACAACAGAGACAACCGCTGCTGTACGGGCTCCCCAGATGATCCGGCTGAGCATATCCCGCCCCAGCTCATCGGTGCCAAACCAATGAGCCAAACTTGGGGCCTGCGCAACGGCATCTAGGTTCTGGTCTGTATAGCTATATGGTGCGAGCAGAGGTGCGAATATCCCCGCTACGTACATTACTCCCACGAGCACGAGGCAAAACAGAGCTACCCTATTGGCTCTGAATCGCTGCCACACATCCAGCCAGGGATTCCGTCCCGCTACTTGGCGTTCACCCTCTGAGCTGTGCAACTGCCCGCTTGTATCGGCTGAGTTCCCACTACGGGATCTCGCCCTGCCGCTCCCCCCCGGGCTTCGGTTCACCTTGAGCTTACCCGACCTTCCTAGTTTGTCCGGATGCGTGGGTCTAGGAAGGTGTATCCTATATCCACGGCCAGGTTAGCTACTATATAACACACTGCAACCAGTAGGGTAAGCGCCATAATGATCGGGTAGTCGCGGGCCGTGATGGAATCTACGGCCAGCCTGCCTATGCCAGGAATACCAAAGATCGTTTCGGTGATGAAGGCGCCTTCCACGACACCACCCAGCATCAGACCCGCCAGAGTAAACACCGGGATCAGCGCATTGCGCAAAATGTGCCGCACCATTACTACGCTTTCCGCCAGTCCTTTTGAGCGTGCTGTGCGCACAAAATCCTGCGATATTACCTCGAGTACCGCCGCCCTCATCTGCCGGGTGATCCCGGCAATCGGCCCAAGCCCCAAGACGATGGCTGGCATGATTATTCGTGAGTCAAAGATGCCGTTCCAGCCAGCGGCAGGCAAAAGATGCATTCGCGATACCAATATCCAAAGGAGGATAGGCCCGAGAACGAACGACGGAACCGATACTCCGATCAGCGTCATTCCCACTACTGCTGTATCCGCCCACGTACCGTGCTTCATGGCAGCTAGCAGCCCCAATGGGATTCCGATTCCCATAGCGATGACAATCGCTACGAATCCCAACTGGCTGGATACCCATACCTTCTGGGCGATTACGTCGCTTACGGCCTCTCCCCGGTACTTATAGCTCTCGCCAAAATCGCCCTGCAAGGCATTCCAGACGTAGCTCAGGTATTGCTCAATAAAGGGCGAATCGAGTCCCCTCTGATGGCGAATGCGCTCCACTACCTCGGGATTAGTATGCTGGCCCAGCAGGACTTGAACAGGGTCACCAGGCCCGTACGTGCCTAGGGCAAAAGTGATAAACGAAACCGCCAAGAGTATCACAGGCATCCAGAGCAGCCTTCGAATTACAAAAACTCCCATCGTATCCGTTCTAGGTCTCTGGCTTGCACTGCCCTGTGCTGAAAAATAGCGTCGCTGCGACGTCTCGCTTTAGTGCGGCCGCACTGAGACATCCTTGAAGACTGGTATCACCATCGGAGGGTCGATGAACCCCTCGACGTATGGCTTCGTGAGTACGTAGCTCTTGTCGTAGAATAAGGGAACCCACGGCGCGTCGTTGACGATCATCTGTTCGGCTTCCTGGTACATACTGATCCGCTTGTTCACGTCCGTTTCTAGCCGTGCTTTCTCCAGGATGGCGTCTACTTCTGAATTGCTATACTGGCAGTTGTTGTCCTGGCTGCCACTGTGGAACAGGATATCCAGAAAATCCTGAGGATCGGGATAGTCGGCTATCCAGCCGACCTGGAACATCTGGTACTTGTGCTTCTTCAAGTCGTCCAGATACGTCCCCCATTCCACTTGCTCGATTTGAACATCTACCCCCAGGTTCTGCTTCCACATTTCCACAATTGCCGTGGTGAGACGTGACGGACTGCCACCGGATCCCTGGATCGACATCTTAATGGGTGGCAGGTTTGAAGCATCCCTATATTTCGATTCCGCAATCAAGCTCTTCGCCTTGGCGGGATCGTAGGCCAGCCCCTTTAGGCTCGCGTTGTAGCCTGGCATCGCGGGTGGCAAAATGCCGTTGGCTTTTGTCGCCATTTGCTTGTAGACCACGTTGACTAATTTGTCCTTATCGACGGCGTAGTTGAACGCCTGCCTGACCTTGGCGTCGTCGAACGGCGCTTGCTTCGTGTTGAACCCGACATACTGAATGCTGAGAGGGTTGCCAATCGTCAATTCCTTGTTCAGCGGGTTTGAGGGGTCGGTAATCCGCTCGACGTCATTAGGGCCAACTCCCGTCAAGTCGATTTCGTTATTCTCATACATGGTCATGGCCGAGCCGCCGCTAAGGAGGAAATTGACCCCTTGCAGCTTTGGCGCTCCACCGTAGTAATCGGCGTTCCTCTCGAGAACGATGCTCTCACCTTTCTTCCACTGTTTCAGCTTGAAGGGACCAGTCCCGTTTGGCGCATCCGTCCAGTTTCGCTTCTTTACGTTGGCCTCGTCCACGACAAAGGCTGTCGGGTAGGTCAGTTTAGCTAGAAAG
>JAMDCE010000125.1:372-8007 GCA_023489135.1 Chloroflexota bacterium | reverse complement strand
AGGCTCAGAGGCTCAAAAATAGGGACAGAGGCCACAAATTCGGGCCATTCAGCCCAAAATCGAAAAAGAAATCTTTCGTAAAGCTCGTTGGCGACTAAAACTGGTGAACCTGGGTTAGGACACAACGGACACAGAGTACACTAAGGGACTGCCATTGACTGGTCCGGAGTGCCGGCGTGCTAAATAAAAAAGCGCTCATGTATATAATTGATTTGAACTGGTCAAAAACAACTTTTGAACAGGGTTCAGCGACGAGTTTTCAGAAATTGGTGGGGTTAGGACTGCTGTCAGCGGATTCCGGGGAGCGGATTGAGCGGATGGGCGTTCGGCCGCACAAACTTGAAAAGACCTACCGGAACACGGAATTCCACCAGTATGTCCACGTCGCCGTCCGGACCAGCCTCGCCTCGGGCCATGGAGTCGAACACGGAGAGTGACGCCACACCAAAACCCGCAGTCTCTTCGCGACGTTCTCTGATTGTGCGCAGGACTTCCTCTAGCCTCATCGGCCGATCCCTCTCAGTACGTCGCCTGGCTGTTGTGCCCCCGTGACCTAGTGGTTCATGCGGTAAGTTCGTTTCAGCATCGCGCGCCGCTGAAGCGAGCGCGCTGACTCAACGAAGCCCGATGAATCGGGCTACGACCCAGCATTTGATGTATCGGGGCGGGCGCCAGCGCCGCGTGAAGTACCAGGGAATTGCCGGATGGACCACTTAGCATGGCATGGCGCTCGCCTCAATTATGCCACTCCGCTATCCCCTCCCCCTCGGCCGGTACTGTACCGCCTCGGCGACGTGGGCGGCGCCGATCATTTCGGAGCCGGCGAGGTCGGTGATTGTGCGGGCCTGCTTGAGGATACGTGGAAGCCGCGGGCGGAGAGGTGCAGCTGGTTCATGGCGGCCTTGAGCAGGCCCTGGGCGGCCGGGTCTACCTTGCAGTACTCCCGCACCTGGGCCGGGCCCATCTCGGCGTTATTACACAGCTTGGTGCCGGTAAATAGTCTTCGTTGGCCCTGGCGTGCTGCCTCCACCCTGGCCCGGATCTGGGTCGAGCTTTCGCCTAGCCTTTCATAGGAGAGCTTCTCGTACTGCACCTGGGGGCGCCTCGACGTGGATGTCGAGGCGGTCGAGGAGCGGACCGGAGATGCGCTTCTGGTAGCGGGAGACCATGGCCTCGGAGCAGGTGCACTCCTTGACGGAATCGCCGTAGTAGCCGCAGGGGCAGGGGTTCATGAAGTAATCCAGTCTTGTTAGCATTATAGCACCCTGACGTATGGTTGTCTTCGCTTGATTGGTGCAAAGACAAGAAAACGAGCAGGTTGACATCGCCACGGAGGGAGGATATCCTTCTAGAGGCACGCAGCAGAACCTAATGCTAGAACGGAGTTGTGCCTTATGGCATCAACAAGCAGTCGTCCCACCGCGTTTGTTAGTTCCACGATCTCCGACTTCCTCGACCTACGGGGAGCCCTCAAGTTTTGGCTCGAAGAGGGTGGGTTCGAGGTATGTATGAGCGAGTACAACGATATGCAGAGACCAGCTGCGGCCAATACATTCAACGCTTGTTTTGAATCGATCCGCCGAGCGGATTTCTATATCCTCCTCATCGGTGAACGCCGCGGGTCGCTTTACTCGGCTGCCGACGGTGTCTCCGTTACGCAGCAGGAATACCGCGTTGCCTACGAATCATACCGTGCGCAAGGGCGTCCGATTCCCCTGCTTTTCGTTCGTTCGAGTGTGATGGACATGCTCCGCGGGTGGAGATCTGGCGGAATGTCTGGCCAGCCGCCGTTCCCAGATGCCGCCTTCGTCGCGTCGTTCATCGACGAGGTCGAACGCGTGCGTGAGACGAGAGACGCTGTAGACGGATTGGTAGACTTTCCATTGGCAAACTGGTTGGAGCGATTTAGCGATTTCCGCGGCATCGTGGATGCGCTGCGCGTCGCTCTATCCTTGAAAGTGGACGTGCCGTTACAGCGCGTGTTAGGGGGAATGATTCTCGATCTGGAGATGACGCTGGCTGGCCTAGTCGAAATGAGGATGGCTAGGTTTTCTGATGAGGCATTGGACTATCTCCGGGATAGACTATCGACTGACGATATGACTGAAGCGGAACGCAACGATCTCAGAGAAAGTCTGAGGGGTCAGAGGCTTCGGGACCCGCGACCAGGCCACACTTTCATGACGCCTGTGATAGAAGCAGTGCCACTAAACGAGGACGATGATGGACCGGTGAGGCTGAATTCCGACCAACGACGCGGCCTAGCCTTCTATCTGTTCGGGGCGGTGCCCCCGCCCGATCGTATTTGGCTGAATTCGGTTCGCCAGGCTGTTAGCGGCGGTTCCCTGCTGAGGTATGATCCGTCAACCAGATCCTTGCAAGACACCGACTTGAGCAACGCGGCGGCAGAGTTGCTGACGGCGGCTACCGATTACGAGACCGTGTACCGCATCGTGGATGAAGTTAGACCGATCGGCACTTCCTATAAAGACGAGCTAGTTGCTAGGATCCGAATGTCAAACTCAAGGCATCAACCAACCGTTACGATTCCACGGGAGTGCGCCGTGTTTGTTTGGGCGCTGCACCATAGACAAGCCAATCTTTTCCGCCGAGTGGCAAGCTTGCGGGCCTACATTAAAGGACAGAAGGCAGATCCTTTCCCTGAGAGCCTTTTTCCTCGCTCTCCATTTGGAGCAGAGATGGAGGAGCGAATTAGGGAGGAAAGCGCCACACGGGCAGACATCCAGGCTTGGTTTGAGATTCCGCATTTCTGGAACGTGTAGCGGTTCCCAATAGCACGCGGACTGGGTTAGGAGCCGGCCGCCATTTGCAGCACCACGGGGGAGTTTTGGCGACGCAAAATTGCCTTGACAGGCGAGCCAATCGCGAAGTAATCTACGATCGGCACGTCTTGCTCCAGTGCTGGATGCTGCGCTGTGAGCGCCACGTTGCAGGAGGCAGGAATCGAGCCGAAAGGCGTTGGTCTCGGACAGGTACACTATGCCTAACGACAAACTCCTCAATCAGGCCGTAGTCTGGAATCTGATAGATCCTCGGGGCAGGGAGCTGCAGGCCGAGGCTCGGTTGGAGAAGGGGTATCCAGGCCGCGGGGACCGGAATCCGGTCTTGATCAGGGGGTTGGTCTTCAGCTCGCGCTGTCACACCATGTTCGCCGTCCACGCCTGGGCGTATGACGGGTCTGTGGATGAAGGACTGGGGAAGGTCAAGGCGATGGTCGAGAGGCTGATCAAAGATGATGCCTGGGCCTATGGGGGCTCGTACGAAGCATGACGTCAGGGTGTTCCCATTGGGGCCATCTGGATGTCGAGGAGATCGGATCGTGGCAGTGGGGTTGGTGAAGTATGGGGGATCAGACTCGCTGAGGCAGGCCGTGGAGCTGTGTGACGGCTTCCGAGGGCTGCGCAGCGACAGCCGGGTGTTGATCAAGCCCAACCTGGTTACCGGAAGGAAAGGGCTACAACGTGCGCCGGGAGTGGTCACAAGCGACCGCATAGTCGACGATCTGGTGGTTCTCCTGCAAGAGTTCGGCTGCCAGGACATCGCGATAGGCGAAGGCTCGATAGCGTTGCCGGAGGCTGGACTGGATACGCCCCTGGCCTTTGTGTCTTCAGGAATGGCGGAAGTGGCGAGGAAGCGTGGAGTCGCGCTCGTCGATTTCAATGGAGGGCCGCACGAAACAGTCGATCTCGACGGGGCGAGGGTGAGGGTTTCCAGCCAGGCGCTTCGGGCGGATTTCTTTATCAATTTGCCGGTGCTCAAAACGCACAACCAAACCAGGATATCGCTGGGTCTCAAGAACCTGAAGGGCTGCCTGGACATGCATTCCAAGAAGAAATTCCACCACAAGCTCGACCTTGAGCGCTCCATCGCGACCTTGGCCAGCAAGCTCCCAGCACACCTCACGATCGTAGATGGGATATACGGGCTGGAGAAGGGCCCCTTCGGCAACCTTGCGCACAGGATGGATGTTGTGGTGGCGGGAACAGATGCCTTAGCGGTTGATGCGGTAGGATCGCTGCTCCTGGGCATAGACCCTCAATCGGTGGCTCATCTCAGGGAGTACGCGTACCTCAATGGGCTCAGCCTTGACGCAGGTTCGATCGACGTCAGGGGTGAGGCGATAGCCAGTTTGGCGCGAAATCTGGAGTGGCGGAAGGACTGGACGAACGAGATACTGGAAGCCTATTCAATCGAAGGGATGACGATCGACGTACCGGGCAATTCGAACTGCTCAGGTTGCAGCATAGTGGTATCCACGGCCCTGACCAGATTCCTGAGAGAGCGCCCGGGCACGAAGTTCGACCGAGTGGAAGTATGCGTCGGCAAGGAACCGAGGGCGAAGCCTGGCTCCAAGCAGGTATTCCTGCTAGGCAAGTGCCCTATGGGCACCAATAGGGATCGTCGGGATGCCATTCGAGTCAAAGGGTGTCCGCCGACGGTCAGCGATATCTGCGATAGCCTGGAGAGTCACGCCAGGAAGACCTAGGGTCAGAGATTGGGGATGCAGAAGGTAGGTGGCATCGCATTTTCGCGATGTTTCACTCGGCAGGACCCTGGTTGTGTCCCCCCGATCCTGTTTGAACATAGGTAATGGTACGGGAGATGTGACCACACCGCAGAGATGTTGGTGTAGGGCGTTATGCCGAAACCAGTGCATCCGGTTGTGATTCCCCGCGGCGAGGGCGCTCCGGATTACCCCCTAAATCCACCTTCTTCCAGCATTTCCCGTGGCTACGTTCCAGTAGACCAGGGCCGAGCGCATGCCATCAGGCCACACGTATTGCCCATCCTGGTAGACGAGCCGATCTTCGAGCACTTGGCGCAGGAAGGTATCGTGCTCATCGGCGTCGATCAGTCCGAACCGGTCCTTGACATTGGTCAAGGCCTCGTCGAGGGTGGCACTGGTCCAGTGTTTTTTCCAGGGCCATTCGATCTGGACGTTGGGATAGATGCCCATGTCGAGCAGGATGTTGTAGCCCACGATGAAGTTGGCGCTGTCGTGGGGGTGTCCCCACAGCCGTCGCGCTATCTCGCCCATCACGCCGTCAGGGGGCGGCAGGCGCATCACCAGGTAGCACGAGCATCGCGTCACCTCAACCATTCTCTGAACGAAGCGCGGGAAGTCGGGATAGAAGTACATGGCGTGTGAGCACAGGGTCACGTCGTGTGGCTCCACCTCGGTCTCGGGCCATGCGCCCGCTACCACGTTCACGTTGTTCACCCCTTGGGCCGCCAGGTTCTCCCGCAGCGCGTCGAGCATGGCCTGCGAAGGATCGAGCGCCGTGACGGTCCGCACCCGGCGGGCCAGGTACAGGGACCAGCGACCGGTGCCGGCGCCGATGTCAAGCACGGTCATATCGTGGCCCAGCCGCGATGCCACCAGTTCCATGGCGGGATCGCGCTCGGCCATGCGCTCCCCGGCTATTACATCGAATCCTCGGGCTTTAGCCAACGAGGGATCAACCTCGCGTCTGCCTCTGGCCTGGCGCCGCGCGATGCTCTTCTCGACCAACTCGCGCCAGAGCGCGGCCCAGTTGGTAAGCCCCTTCATATCGTCTCCTCACCTCGTTCGCCCGTTGCCACGCTCAAGATACCCACATGCCGCGCATTTCCGACCACCTCCGTCATGTGATCGCGGAGGGCTTCGACCGTAGCCAGACCCACCCGTTTGCCCAATAGGTCCTCCAGGTAGTTCTTCAGGCGCACGAACTTGAAAAGCCCTACCGGAACACCAAGTTCCACCAGTATGTCAACATCGCTATTCCCACCAATTATACCACTCGCTATTGTACCACTATCCTTTCCTCTTCCCCTCGGCCGACACTGCACCGCCTCGGCCACGTGGGCCGCGCGGATCATCTCCGAGCCGGCCAGATCGGCGATGGTGCGGGCCAGCTTGAGGATGCGGTGGAAGCCGCGGGCGGAGAGGTGAAGCTGGTTCATAGCGGCTTTGAGCAGGCCTTGCGCGGCCGGGTCTAATCTGCCGTGATTGCCGACCTCACCTGAGCGACAAACTCCTCGGCCGCCGCAAGCCTTCTCTCAACGTCCTGGGGTGCGGACATCCAGTCCGGATTGTAATCGGCGGACTGACGTTCACGAAATGCCTTTAAGAGCAGCCTATGGAGATGGGTCGGAACGCGAGCTGTCTTGACGAAACGTCGACCAAAGGCGGAAATGACGGCAGAGTGTTTGCTTACATCCTCTCCTTCAAGAGTAATGGCCGCCTTGGCAGCGTAGAACATCGCGTAGTAGGTCCGAGATGTGGCATCTCTATAGTAACCATCTCGGCTCAGTGTTTTCGCTGCGCCCAGGGCCTATTCTGCCAAACGCATCCACGTTTTCGCCTCTTCTACGCCGCCTGCCACAACACGATCCCCTCACGCTCGACGTTCCTCACGAAGCTAAAGCCCTTGCGCCTTTGTTCCTCGAATTCCTCCTTGGAGAGAGTGAGCACCGAGATCAGCCTGTTGAAGTCGTGCCGCCACATCACCTCGTAAACCGCATCATCCACCGCCTCAACCGCCCTCGGGTTTTCGCTTTCAAGCACGACCAAGAGGTCAATATCAGATTCGGGAGTAGCATCACCACGCGCCTCTGATCCGTAGAGAACAAGAAGGCACGGCCGTGCCTCTGGTCGCCGGAGAATGGATGCCTGAGCCTCTCCTACCAATGACAAGACTTCATCTGAAACTCTATTGCGGCGCTTCATCACAGTAACTCCAAGTGGATCAAGAGAAGGCTCTCAACCGTCGCCCCTTCCACATTATACCACTCCTCCTATCCTCTTCCCCTCGGCCGATACTGCACCGCGTCGGCCACGTGGGCGGCACCGATCATCTCCGAGCCGGCCAGATCGGCTATGGTCCTGGCCAGCTTGAGGATGCGGTGGAAGCCGCGGGCGGAGAGGTGCAACTGGTTCATGGCCGCCTTCAGCAGGCCCTGCGCCGCGGCGTCCACCTTGCAGTACTCCCGCACCTGCGCCGGACCCATCTCCGAGTTGCACGTCAGCTTCGTCCCCGGAAACCGTCGCCGCTGTACCCCTCGCGCCGCCTCCACCCTCTCTCGTATCCGAGCAGAGCTCTCCCCCAGCCGCTCATCGGCCAGCTTCTCGTACTGCACCCTCGGCACTTCGACGTGGACGTCGATGCGGTCCAGCAGCGGGCCCGAGATGCGCTTCTGATAGCGCGATACCATCGGCTCGGAGCAGGTGCACTCCTTCGTGCTATTGGCGTAGTAGCCGCACGGGCATGGTTGCGTTGCCTTTTTGCCATTGCGCGCTACAGGCCACGATACCCCTTCCCAGCGCCTATCCCCGAGAATTGAGGACCTGGGGCGACCACTTGAGAAAACGGCGGCTCGACCTGAAGCTCTTCCAGGCCGACGTGGCCCATAAGCTTGGGGTTCCCGAGTGCTCAGTCCTGAACTGGGAGAAGAACCGGACATCGCCCACCCTTCATTTCATCCCGAGGATCGTCGAGTTCCTCGGCTACGTGCCTGGGGATATTATGCACGATGCGAGCTTTGGCGGCAAGAAAGTAGCTGCACGTAAGCTTCCTCACCGCTCCTGGTCGGCAGTACCACGTCCACCATCTTGATGCCACTGGGCATTCAGGC
>JAMDCE010000125.1:0-362 GCA_023489135.1 Chloroflexota bacterium | reverse complement strand
TGGCGACCACGCGCTGACGCGGCCCCCGTTCGGTGCGGTGGCACTCGACCAGTTGCCAGTAGGCACATTCGACTCCCGCGATGCTCTTGCGACACTTGCGCAGGTACATACCAGCATTATAGCGCGCTGGCGAAGGGGCGTTTTCTACACTACATCGGTTTTTCGCCGCACGAGCGGGCTCCAGGCACCGATCAATGCCTCCAAAGGCCAAAAAACGAGCCCGAGAGGCACATTTGGGCCTCAATAAGCCACTCGACCAGCCATCTGGACCCTTTTGAGCGGCCGCAAAACTCGTGAAGAAGATCTTTCGCAGTTAAACTGCGGAAGTTGGAATAGCGCCGCTCGCAGCACCTAGAGCAGTT
>JAMDCE010000102.1 GCA_023489135.1 Chloroflexota bacterium | reverse complement strand
CAATTTAGGCTCTCCTGCTATCCCGCCCGCCCAGTCATATTCGCTCAGGCCATAAGGCACCTCAGTTCCAGATGCCAGATAAAGAATCGGGGGCACGCCAATGGCAACCGCAACAGGACAAGGCTCACCGCGTGAGAAGTATTTCTCCCTGTGTATCCTGCCGTGCTTGCCAGGAGAGATATAAAACCCCACTCTTTTCGCGTCGTGAACCATAACGCGATAGGTGCCGAGGTTGACCCAGCCCTCATCGGGGTCCATCGTTATGTCGCAGCTTCCAGTGCCAATATAGCGGCCGCCATCTTCTTCGTGCCACTTGGGCGTGGGGAACCGAAGAACGTTCACGTCTTCGCCCAACTGGATGTTTTCCATAACAGGGCCATCGTCGACCACCTTGGGAGGAATCGGTTTCAGGTTATTGAGCTTGTCACGCCACAGAGCGACAAGTTTCTGCGGATCGGCGTCAACGGGGAGCCCCAGAGTGAGAGCGACGCGACGAATCGAGCCTAAATTGTTCACGGCCACCCTATAGCCAGAAGGGTAGCCTGGAATGTTGTCAAAAATGGCCGCCGGCCCGCGTTCAGCCCGGTGGAGCACCTCTGTTGCCAGGCCGATATCCTCTTCGCAGGTGGCTCCATCGATGCGGCGCAGTTCGCCCATTTCGTCAACGCGCTGCAACCACGTTCTAAGATCAACAACGGCCATGTTCCCTATTCCTCCTAGAATAGTTCGTACCGGAGTATATTCCTTTGCCATGCCACTACGCCTGGCTTATTTTCGGAGAGGACACCGCTATTCAAAGCTAACAAGAAGGTAACTAAATGCAGGGGGGCAAGGCGCATCAACAACGTCGCACCCAAAAACGTGCCGAGCATCGCCGGTTCACCTTGGGCGAAGGTACTCGAACACCGCGGCTACCATACCATAGGTGTCTGCTTGTGTCAATAGTTTGGTCTAACCATTTATCGATTTGTCTTATTGACACAAGCAGAGGGTCGGCCTATACTCATACACGATTTCCCAAACAATACCATAGGAGGGATAACCAGGTGCAGAACGAGTTGCATCGGGCAGAATTCGGATCTGACGTTATCGTCGATCTTATGAAGGTATTCGACATCGAATACGCAGCTTTCAACCCCGGCGCCACTTTCCGTGGCATCCATGACTCTATTGTTAACTACGGCGGCAATCGTCGTCCCGAGGTTATCGAGTGCTGCCACGAAGAAATCTCCGTCGCCATCGCGCACGGCTATGCCAATGCTACCGGTAAGCCAATGGTTGCCATTACCCATAATATCGTCGGGCTTCAACACGCCTCAATGGCGATCTTCAATGCCTGGTGCGATAGAGTACCTATGATTGTTATGGGCGGCACTGGTCCGATGGACACCACCCGTCGCCGACCATGGATCGACTGGATTCACACCGCACTGGTGCAGGGAAATCTGGTTCGTGATTTCGTCAAGTGGGACGACCAGCCATATAACGTGGCCAGCGTTCCTGAATCTTTCATCCGAGCCTATCGCCTAGCTGTGACTGAGCCCTGCGGACCTGTTTACCTCTGTTACGACGCCGACATACAAGAAGGCAAACTGACAGAGCCACTGCAGATTCCCGACGTGACTCGTTTCGCTCCTCCCGCCCCACTAACTCCAGATCCCGACGCATTGCGCCGAGCTGCAGAGCTCCTCGTGAAGTCTCGCAACCCGGTCATTATAGCCGACGTAGTGGGACGCAACCACCGGGCCATCGCCCCTCTTATCGAGCTGGCAGAGACACTTGTGGCGCCAGTTATCGACCGAGGCGGCCGATTCAATTTTCCTACTAACCATCCACTCAACATGACTGGCGCAGAGAAGCAGACGCTTAGCGAGGCTGATATTGTTCTCGCGCTGGATGTGCGAGACCTGTACGGCGCGCTGGGCAGCGTGGACAAAGCGACCCGAAACTTTGCTTGTTCCTTGCAACCTGATTCCAAGATAATCCATATTACCCTCAGCGACCTCCTGGTCAGAAGCTGGGTAGCGGATTATCACAAGCTTCAGGCCGTGGATATTCCTATTGCCGCCGATACGGCGGTTGCTATCCCGCAACTTCTGTCAGCTTGTGTTGAGTTGGGGGCCAATCCTGGCAAAGCAAGTGAGCGCTTCGAGAGGATCAAGAGCAGGCACCTGGAATTACGAGGGAAGTGGAGATCCCAGGCGACAGCTGCAGCAAATAATCAACCTATCGAGGCGTCTAAGCTGGCATCTGATGTTTGGGACGCTATCAAGGACGAGGACTGGATGCTCGTGAACGGCAACCTCAATGGTTGGGCGCGTCGGCTGTGGGATTTGACACGGCCCGACCAGTACCTGAGCACCAGCGGCGGCGCTGGACTAGGTTATGGCATAGGTGCATCTCTGGGGGCTGCGCTGGCCCATCGTGACTCAGGCAAGCTATGCGTCGATTTGCAGAACGATGGTGACTTTCTGTTCTGCCCAAGTGCGCTGTGGACGGCAGCACACCACAGGCTGCCTCTCCTTATCGTTATGAACAATAACCGCACCTACTACAACTCAGAAGAGCATCAGGCCGAGGTAGCTAGAGTTCGCGGCCGCGACGTGATGATGGGCGCCACCGGCACGAGAATCACGGATCCCGACGTTAACTACGCCCGCCTGGCTGAATCCTTTGGTCTGTACGGCGAGGGACCAATTGAAAGGCCAGAAGACATAGCGCCGGCCCTTAAGCGAGCCATTCAGGTGGTGAAAGAGCGCAAGACCACAGCTTTGGTTGATGTTGTAGTTCGCACTAGATAGACCTGTTCGAGGCTGTTTTGGAGACTGTGCGCCTTGCCTCCGACCAAAGTCCGACGACCTAGCTTTCTCGGAGGGGCCATTGAGACTCTCGAATCTGCATAAGACGTACATATCCATCGCTCTGATAAATGCCGGCGACGGAGCGGTAGGAACGATATTACCCTCACTCCTGAAAGAATCTGGGTTTGGCGTATCGAGCATCGGATTTATCGTATCCGTTTTCGCAGTTCTCAGCCTCGTTTCGCGGATTCCCGCCGGCCTCGCTTATAAGCCCAAGAATGCAAGCACAGTGATGCGCTTGTGTCTGGGAGTCTTCGCACTGTCGTTGCCCTTTTACGCCGTTGTTAGCGATGCAACGAGCCTTACCTTGCTACGCGCGGTCGGCGGATTGGCGTTCGGCGCTGCTACGACATTGAACATGGCTGTTCTTATGGACGCTCTGTCGTCGGCTTCGAGCCGTGCAAGGGCGATGGCCTTTTACTCCGCGTTCATGTCGGCCGGCTTCGCTATCGGGAATTCGACGAGCGGATGGTTGGCAGATACGCTTGGTTATGATTGGGCATTTCGTCTCGCTGCCGTGCTGCCACTGGTTGCTGCCGTTTTTTCTGTAAACGTTTCCGACGATAAGATTGCGGAAAATGGTTCTTCAGCCGGGAATGAACTGGTTGATGGGGTTTGGTCGAGGTTGCGCGACGCCTTGAGCGGCCCTGTGCTTATCATTGCGCTGCTGGCCTTCTCTCTCAATGCGCTTCATTACTTGATGAACACGTTTTTCCCGCTCTTTGCCCTTGGCATCGGCCTGAGCTTGACCTCGGTCGGTCTGTTGCGTGCGCTACATTCTATTTAGTGAATGGTGACGAGACCCCTGAGTGGCGAGGCAACTCGAGTCGCCAGTAACGACCTCTTGGCGAATGGGGGCCTGGTCCTGGTGGCTTTGCTTATCTCGTTGATACCAAGCTTTGGTTCGATGGTGGTACTCGTTCCCATCTTCATCGCGCTCGGAACTGCGCGCGGAATCGTGATGGTCAGCAATACCATCGGTCTTGCTGCAGAAGCAGGAAACGATCCTGCCAGAAGGGGAATGGCTGCAGGCGTCTTCAACACAGCCAAGGACCTTGGGACCATCTTTGGCCCGATCTTTGGTGGGATGCTTGCAGACCTCACAAGCATAGCTGATATGCTTCGAGTTGGCCCGATTGTGCTAATAGCAGTCTACTTCTTTGCGCTAGTCACTGTTATGCGGACGCGGTCGAGGCGTCCTGAGGTCGACACTTTGAATGTGGGAGGTCCAAAACTCTGACTCGAAAATAGAGTCTCAAAAAGAGAGTCTTGACAGGTGGCGGCTGCCAGGATTACGATAGCGCCACGATTTGCTGGCCATCAGCCAGCCTGGACCGTGGCGATTCAGCTACGCTCAAAAATGGATGGGAGGTAAAGTTTTGGACGCGACAAGAGACGATGACAAAGAACTGTTGCAGCGCACTGTTTCGCGCAAGATCACTCGTCGGACATTGCTAAAGGGACTGGCCGGGCTCACTACTCTGGGGGTGCTTGGGTCAGCCTGCCAGACTGCGCAGCCAACTGCTCCTCAGCCTTCTCCAACGACAGGGGAAAAGCCGAGTATTGCACCAACGAAAGCTGCCACGCCTGCGGCCGCGGCGAGCCCTGTTGCCAAGCAGATAGCCCTGCTGAAGCCGCGTCCAATGAAGATCAACTGGACGGCAGTGAGCGGCGCTATGTCAGGTGTCTGGATGGCTCACGAGACAGGTGCCTGGAAGGAGATGGGCATAGAGTCGGAATTGATACACATAGCAAGCAGTTCGCGCGTCGTGGCTGCCTTCGAGGCGCGCGAGATTGATGGCAGTATCCTGGACTGGGTAGTCGCCTTCACCTCTGTCGCTGCTGGAGCAAACGGCAGGATAGTCGCCGCTGCACTCAACCGCCAGATCTTCTCTGTGATGGGTGCCAAAGGCATCACAAAACCGGAAGAACTGAAAGGCAAGCGATTCGGGATCACCAGAATTGGCTCGTCCACTCACACAGCTTCTTTGTTGGCCTTGGAGTTGTGGGGTATGAAGCCTACAGACGTGAATTTCATAGCGCTGCAGGAGGTGCCGGCAATTCTGGCGGCGCTTCAGGCTGGGCAAGTAGACGCAGGCACCGTTTCGCCACCCACAAACACGCGCGCTGTGAAGGCGGGGTTCACGGAGCTTGTCAATCTGGGCGCTGAAGGGCCTGAGTATCCGTCGGTAGGGCTCGGCACGACTCAGGAACTTATCAACAGCAGTCCTGATGCTGTGCTAGCTCTTGTGGCAGGATATTCGCTTGGAGTGAAGCGCTTCCGCAGCGACCCGGAGCGAGCAGTCCAGGTCCTCAAGAAGTATCTGCAGATCGACGATCAGGAAGTGTTGCTTGATACCCAAAAGCAGTTCTCCAAGTACCTGGCCTGGCCACCGACCATGCCGTTTAAGTCGGCCCAGAGAGTGCTTGAGGATGTGGTAAAGACGGAGCCGAAAGCAGCGAACGTGAAAGTCGAGCAAGTAGCTACGAATCGGTTTATCGACGAGTTGGACAAAGTGGGATTCTTCAAGTAGGCGCAACCTATTTGGTCCTGGGGAGGCACATTGGCTAAGTGGACTTTCTGGTTTCTTGCCATATCGTTGACGTTTCTGGCGGGCAAGATATCAGTTGAGTTTTTCAAATGGTTAGTGGTCATGGGATCTGCGCCAACTGTGGAGGCGAAGGGCATAATGGTTGGTTACCTGGTCTCGGCGGCGATGCCCGTTCTGCTTCTAGGCGTGCCTGCCGCGCTATGTTGGGGCTGGCTCTTCAAGTCACCATATAGGAAGGAAGCGGCAGTGTTCCTGGCTCTGGAACTGGCGTTTATCGTCTACTCGGTGTACGGCGACGCGCAGGCTGGCGCAGGGGCATTGTTGCAGAGGTAATCGCACCCGCATATCGTATGTAACGACTGAGAGGGGCCTGAATTGCGGCCCCTCTCGTAATTGTGCTGACTACTTTGCTGCGCGTCCTGTGTCTTGCATCCAGGAATACGGTCCCTGGCGCCAAAGCCTCACTCTCCTCGCATTTCTGCCCCCGACTACGAGGCCTGTGGCGTAGCTTTTGGAATCAACTGCACGCCCCACTGCCACGGCGTTCGCACTGTCGGTAACAGCCAGCGATCGAGGCCCCAGTAACCAGCGATCTTCCAGGCGAGTATCAG
This sequence comes from Chloroflexota bacterium, assembly GCA_023489135.1. The sequence continues at coordinate 2,002 of JAMDCE010000102.1, read as the reverse complement.
AAAAACGGCGAGGCTGAACAATACGGGGTTGATGCTCGCCGATCCTGCCAGCATAAAGTTGAGGTTCATAAAGGCGCCAAGGACGGCCGCCACTCCGACGAACGCGCCGATGATGAGCGCGACACCGATGGCGATCTCTCCAAACACTATGAGCTTGGCGAACCAGGTGTAGTGTCCGCCCTCTAGCATAGCGCCGAGGAAACCGCGGTACCAGTCGTAGGTAATGGGCGGGCGACCCGTCGCAGGAACCGCGATCGCTCCTGTCCAGAATCCTTTTAGAGCTAGCCCTGTGCTGGTCCAGGCTGGGTTTTCAAGCTTCTCGATACCTGCGTGAAGCCACTCCCAACCCACATAAACACGGACGACCAGCCATATCACCGCGAAGACTGGATTGGTAAAGAGGGCTCCTAGCAATGGGGGATCAGGGGGTAGAGCTTGTCGAACTTCTTTGGTCTGTGCACGCATCATTGTGTGCCTCCTCTCTCTAGTCGCAACGATCGAACGCATTTGCTCTCAGCACTCATTATTCTGTGCCTCCTCTTCTGCCACAAATCTTACCGATGAGTTTGTGGCTCAGTATCAAGCCACGTCACCTGGCCGGTTCCAAGCTGTTACCGAACGGTGACTAGACTCAACGAGGCAGAGGCCACAGAACGCGACAGCCTTGAGTAGTCCAAGCACTGCAGTGTATCACACCAAACGGAGCTTTCATACCCCTTCACCATGACCTTTGGGGGAGCCTGTTGGTCCTGAATGTACTCTCCTTTGCTTTTCAGCAGATCCTATTTCCACCGCCCAGGCCTTTGTGTGTCGCCAAGACGCGCGATAGCCTGGCACAAGTCTTGCCCCTGGTTATTGGCTACCTGCAGGAGGGAGACAAGACGTGGCCAAGCGCATTGCTGTAATCGACGATGATCCTGATTTTCTGGGGCTCATGCAAATGCTGCTTCAGGGCGAGGGCTATGAGGTCGAGGGGTGCAGCGAAGGTTCCAAGGCTTACGAGTTTATCAGAAATTGGAAGCCTGGTCTCGTTTACCTCGATATCCGAATGGCAGGCGAGACGGGGTGGGAAATACTTGACGAACTAAAAAAGGATCCATCCACGCGAGATATCGTGGTTATCGTCACCTCCGCGGCGACAATCGAGATTAAAGCAGCTGAACCTGAGCTAAGAGCCAAGGGTTGTGACATACTTCTCAAGCCATTTGACATCGACGAGGTGCTGAGCAAGACGCGACAATACGTTGGCAACCCGTGAGGCCCGCGCATTGAGGTAGCTGTGAGCAAAAGGTGAATATGTTCCAGGATAGACACGACGCCGGCCGACAACTGGCGCAGGCTCTAAAACGGTACAAAGGCCAGAACATTATTGTCATCGCCTTGCCACGCGGCGGCGTGGCTGTTGGGTACGAAGTTGCTAAGGCTCTGGATGCTCCTCTTGACGTAATAATAACCAGAAAGATTGGTGCTCCTGGAAACCCGGAATACGCAATTGGTGCTGTGGCCGAGACCGGGGACGTCCAGCTCAACCAGGAGGAAATCCGACTGTACGGCATTCCACACCGATATGTTGACGAGGAAATCGCAAATCAAAAACGTGAGATCGAGAGGCGGGTTCAGCTGTATCGAGGCGGGCGAAGATTGCCCGATTTGAGGGACAAAACGGTCATTGTCGTGGACGACGGCATCGCAACTGGATTCACTATGCGAGCGTCTCTTAAGGCAGCGCGAGCGCAACAGCCAAAAAAGCTTGTCCTCGCCGTGCCTGTGGCGCCTCCCGACGTTCTGGACGATATCCGACCTGACGTAGACGATGTCGTTTGCCTTTCCACGCCAGAGCCGTTCTTTGCCGTAGGCGCCTGGTACAGGCACTTCGAGCAGATGTCCGACGAAGAGGTCAGAAAGTATCTGACCGCGGCAAGGCGTGGCTCGCTCATACGCTAGCGCCTGAACAAATATTCCGCTCTGTTCAACGATACGCTGGTACAGATATTGCCGACGT
>JAMDCE010000245.1 GCA_023489135.1 Chloroflexota bacterium | reverse complement strand
AATCGGGTCACAAAAGATGGCCCAGGTGGGTCTTCATTGGGTCCGACTATTGTCGATAATAACAAGAAAGCTTGGGCTTGCCTGTTCCGGTTGTTTGGACGCCAGGCACTTAGCGGTTCGCCCTTCCTGGTTGCTGCGGGACACTCCCGTAAACCCGCTCGGAGGTCTGAGGATGGATCTTGTCTGCGCCAACTGCGGCGCGCCCAATCCCCCGTACTTTACTTTTTGCCACCAGTGCGGTGCCACCATGCCGGAACACGGCACGTCACCCCCACATCCGCTCGGGCCGTGGTGGTCACTCGGCCGGTGGGGGCTGGCCGGCCCCGTTGGCCTGGCCATCGCCCTCCCCTGCCTGGCGATCCCAGGGAATCACTCTCTGACGGCCGGGGTGGTCATCGGGTTCGTGATCAAGGCTGCAGTTCAGAAATTTCGCTTCCTTCCTCGAGAAGGAACAACCTTCGCGCGAGTGCCTGAAATGGAGGCAGGGCAGGCGCCGTGGCGCCTACCCCTGCTTCCATTTCATTAATCAAGGAGGAGTTAAGCGTTTTCGTCCTTCTTTGAAGGACGAAAACGCTTAACTCCTCCCGTTTCTGCTTACTGGCCCGAGGGATCGCTTCCCGGAAGCGGCTAACCGGTCGTTTGAACACCCTCACCCACAACAATCCCCGCGCAGCATGCTGGGGGTAAGCCGAAGGTGATTTTGCACTCCTAGCGGTTGTCCGCGGAAAGATTTCGACGAAGCTCTAAGGTGCTTTGATGGATGGCTCGGATTGTCGCCCGGGTTTGATCGATGTGCGCTTCCATGGCGGCCGAAGCGCCCAACTGATTGTGGTCGCGGATGGCGGTGAAAATGGACTGGTGCCCTAATTTGGTTTCCTCTATTCGCCCTTCCCGCAGCATATGATCGACGATTACCGGGTACCAGACATCGTCCAGCAGATGCTGGACGGGGTGGAAGAACTCGCCGCGAGCCTCTTGAACCGCTCGATACAAGCGGCTGCTGTGCGCGGCCCGGGCAACAGATCGGTGAAACTCGGCATCGGCCCGGAGAAATGATGATCTCGTTGTTCCCAGATTGTTGACCGCGGCCTCCATTGCTTGCAGGTCCTCGTCATTGTGTCGCTGCGCCGCCAGCGCGGCGGCTCTGGACTCCACGGCGATTCGCAGATCAAAGATATCGTCGATCTCTTCGTTGTTTTTGTGCATCCATTCCACCCAACGTTCGAGCAGAACAGGTAGGTCGTTGACGAAAGTGCCACGTTGGGCGCCTCGTCGGGTGGTGACGTAGCCACTGGCTTCGAGCGCCTTTAGCGCCAGCCGGACGGTAACCCGGGAAATACCCAGGTGGGCGGCCAGATCACGTTCAGAGGGAAGCCTATCTCCGGGCGCCAGCTCGCCCGAGTGGATCAAGGACCGAATGAATTCTATGGCCCCATCAGTGACCGTTCGCATGGCCAATTCCGGCGCTTCGTCTCTCTCCGGCATTCTGATTAGTGATGACAAGGCGTACCTCGACTCCTTGGTGTGGCCAGGGCTTTCGCGATCAGATCTTACAGCACCTTCGCGGGAACCCTGGTGGCGATGGTATAGATAGTAGACCGTCGATCCAGGCTTGTCAATGGGCCGTGAGGGAAATGGAGAGACTCCCCTATTGACAAACAGCCTTACCTGGGTTTATTCTTGATTTAGATGGACTGTTGGACTATCCACTATACCACTTCTCGCTGGAGCGGAAAACGGGTGCCTATATCCTCGCCAGGCTGCAAGGGGAGAGAACAGAAGCCACGTGAGTCACATTTCGGTTGATGAAGAAAGCGGCAAGGTAGGCGAACTGTGCGCGTCTGTCTGTCCCAACAAACTGATTACGACGGGTGAGCAGCTCAGCAGTAATGGCTATCATCCTGCGATGATCCATCGCGAACGAAAAGGCGGGTGCGCTGGACGTACGTTGTCCGCCCGAATGTGGCCTGACGTGGCCATCACCGTGCGCCGTTGAACCTGAACGGCGAGGACGAGACGAGGGTCAGTTGCCCTCAGAGGGTCGGTGTTGCGTTCCAGTCTACCGCAGGAGTCGTCGGCTGGGTGGTCACAGGGAGCAGCCATGACAGACAGATCATTGATGGACCTTGACAAGAGCGCTGCCGAGGCTCAGCAAACTGGGGAGAAGGCCGAGCGGGTCCTTATGAAAGGCAACGAAGCCATGGCCGAAGGAGCGATTAGGGCGGGCTGTCAGGCCTATTTCGGTTATCCTATTACCCCGCAGACCGAGATTCTGGAGTACATGTCCCGGCGTATGCCTGAGCTAGGAAGAGTATTCCTCCAGGCCGAAAGTGAAGTGGCGGCCATCAACATGGTCTATGGGGCGGCGGCGGCCGGCTTTCGGGTAATGACTTCGTCGAGCGGTCCCGGTATCAGTCTCAAGCAAGAGGCGATGTCGGCGATGGCGGCGGCCGAACTGCCCGCCGTCATTGTCAATGTGATGAGAGCCGGTCCCGGAATAGGGGGCGTGCTTCCGGCGCAGGGTGACTACTTTCAGGCAACCAGGGGTGGTGGGCACGGCGATTACCACTCCATAGTGCTGGCTCCTGCGTCCGTGCAGGAGGCGATGGATTTCACGGCCCAAGCTTTTGACCTGGCCGACAAATATCGAAACCCCGTGATGGTGCTGGCCGACGGTCTCATCGGTCAGGTGATGGAGCCGGTTGAGCTAAAGGAGTACCAGCCTCTCGTGCCCGTGAAACCGTGGGCCGTCAGCGGCGCCGAGGACCGGGAAAGGAACGTAATCAAGACTCTTTATTTGGTTCCTGAGCCGCTGGAGGCTCTCAATCGCAAGTTGGGTCGAAAGTACGAGACCATAATGGCGAATGAAGTCCGTCACAATGGGCTTATGCTCGACGATGTCGACATAGTCGTCGTCGCCTATGGCTCTTGCAGTCGCGTCGCTCGCTCGGCCGTGAAGGTAGCGCGAGAAGAAGGCTTAAACGCTGGGTTATTCCGTCCCCTAACGCTCTTCCCCTTTCCCTACCAGGCCTTAGCGAAGGTGGCCGAGGGTGTGAAAGCGGTGCTGGTTGTGGAGATGAGCCAGGGGCAGTTGTTAGAAGACGTAAAGCTGGCGGTGCGTAATGGTGTTCCCGTTGGGCTGTGTAATCGTCTGGGAGGGATGGTTCCGGCCACTGGCGAAGTCGTAAGAGCTATCGAGGAACTGGTGAGGAGGTAACCAGGATGCTAACAGCTAAGGCTGAGGTCAGGCCTGAGAAGCTGGTGTTTGAGCGACCGGCCTCGATGACACCTTCCCCTACGCACTACTGTCCGGGTTGCACCCACGGGATCATCCACCGGCTGGTGGCCGAGACAATCGACGAGTTGGGTCTTCGCGCTGCGTCGATCGGGGTGGCCCCCGTTGGTTGCTCGATCCTGATATATAACTACCTTGACCTGGATTTCGTCGAAGCTTTGCATGGAAGGGCCCCAGCCGTGGCCACGGGATTGAAGCGAGTGAGGCCGGATCGAATTGTGTTCACCTATCAGGGTGACGGCGATTTGGCCGCCATAGGCACCGCCGAGATTGTCCACGCCGCCGCTCGCGGCGAAAACATGACCGTTATCTTCGTGAATAATGCCATCTACGGTATGACCGGCGGGCAGATGGCTCCTACCACGCTGTCGGGCCAACGGACCACCTCCACACCCCTTGGCCGGGATCTCTCTAGCGCCGGCCGGCCGCTCAAGGTCGCCGAGTTACTGGCCTCGCAGGATGGTCCCGCCTATATCGCCCGCGCGGCCGTCAACACTACCGGAAACGTCCACCGAGCAAAGTCGGCCATCAAGAAAGCCTTCAGAGTTCAGCAAGCGAGACTCGGTTTTTCGCTGGTCGAGGTTCTGAGCTCTTGCCCGGTAAACTGGGGCCTGAGTCCGGCGGAGGCCCTGGGGTGGATAACCGACCACATGATTCCCTTCTACCCTTTGGGTGAGTTCAAGGTCAGCGAGGCCGTGGCCAGGATGGATGGCTAGGAGGGGAATGGTGTATCAGGAGATAGTCTTTGCCGGCTTCGGTGGTCAGGGAGTCTTGTTTGCCGCTCAAGTCCTGGCCTATTCGGCTATGAAGCAAGGCAATGAGGTGGCCTGGGTTCCTTCCTACGGACCGGAAATGCGTGGTGGCACTGCCTCGGCCGGAGTGATTATTGCCGATGAGGAGATTGGCTCGCTCACCATCGCCGAGCCGAACGTAGCCGCCGTGATGAACCCGCCTTCCCTGGACAAATTCGAAAGCGCGGTCCTTCCCGGAGGAACCCTGGTGGTCAACCGCTCCCTGATCGACAGACGTGTTCATCGCACAGATATCAATCTAGTCGAGGTGCCAGCCAACGACGTGGCCGGAGAGATGGGGAACGACCGTCTGGCAAATGTGGTCGTCCTGGGAGCCGTCGTGGCGGCCATTGGGGTGGTGTCGGTGGAGAACGTCGTCGCGGCCCTGGAGAAGAGTCTTTCGGGAAAGAAGGCCCACCTGCTGCCCGCCAACGAAGCGGCCCTTCGCCGTGGGATGGCCTTCACGTCCGCTTTCCTCCGATGATCCGCCCCTCAAGTGTCACCTCATACACCCGGCCGGGACGCCCTACTCACTCCATAATGGCTCTCTTAGCGACGAGGGCGCGTCGTGCAGACGAACGGCTCTTGGTCAATGGGTTGCAATCTTAGCACTGAGGAGTTATATAGGAAGTGTTAGAGAAAATTTCGTCTAGTCGCGCAACGAAGCCATGATGAACCTGTTAGCCGCATTCGCTTTGGCGACAATGCTTGTCTTCCCCGTTCGGGGGGCATTCGACTTTCAAGCCGATCAGACCCCCACGTCTACTCAAGCCTCGGTGCAGCCCATCGATTACCGCGGGGAGATGGTGCGCTTTGTTGCCGCTATCGCCAAGCGGGCGCGGGCGAGTAACCCCCAGTTTGGCGTTTTCGCGCAGAACGCGGCCGAACTGGGCGCCCAGCCGGGCTACCTTGAGACGCTTACGGGCATCGTCCAGGAGGACCTTCATTACGGTTATGTCCAGGACGGCCAGGCCACGCCTCAGCAGGTTACCAAGGAACTGGAGACCCAGCTGGATCGGTTCAAGGCCAACGGCAAGCTCGTGCTGACGATCGATTATCCCTTCCGAAACGAAAATACTCCGCAGTTCGATCTCGCCATCCGCCAGAAGATCGACTCAGCTTACCGGCGCTCCTCGGCTAAAGGCTACGTTCCCTATGCGACCGTGAGGGGTCTGGACTACCTCGTGGTCAACCCCGGCCACGAGCCGCATCCCAATAAGCCCGCCATTGCCAACTGGCCGCAAGTGAGGGAGTGGGCCTACCAACTTCAGCCGTCGGCGCGCCAGAACCGATCTGATTTTCTCCGGGCGCTGGGGGATTCTAAATTCGATCTGGTTGTTCTCGACTATTCCTTTGACGGCAGTGAGGCGATGAAGTTCACCCCCGGGGAAATAGCCTCGCTCAAGAAGCGCCTGGGAGGGAAGGTTCTGGCCTATCTATCTATAGGGGAGGCGGAGGACTACCGCTGGTACTGGCAAGGAAAGTGGGATGCGAATCACGACGGGCGGCCGGACCGAGGAGCACCGACATGGCTGGGCCCCGAGAACCCCAACTGGCCGGGCAACTATCAGGTCCGCTACTGGTATCCCGGCTGGCAAAGCATCGTCTTCGCTTATCTTGACAAAATATCAGCCCAGGGTTTCGACGGGGTTTACCTCGACCTCGTCGACGCCTATGGGAATTTCGAGTGACCATCAGGGGCTGGTGATCCTTCTATTAGCGGACCGGCCCTTTCCGAAGTAGATTCCGAGCTAGTAATCAAACATGGTCCGCTTGGACGCTCGCAGATGTGTGCCGATCACTTCGCGCTGGATTTGAGCCGTTCCCTCGTAGATTTGCATGATCTTGGCGTCGCGCATCCATTTCTCTACCGGGTACTCCCGCATGTAGCCGTAACCGCCCAAAACCTGCACCGCGTCGGTCGTCACCTTCATGGCCGTGTCGCCCGCGTAGCACTTGGCCATGGCCGATTCCTTGGCAAAAGGCTGCCCGTTATCGGCTAGCCAGGCTGCTCGCCAGACCAGCATCCTGGCCGCATCCACCGCCGTGGCCATATCGGCCAGCATGCTGGAGATGGCCTGCAGCTTGGCGATGGGCTTGCCGAATTGAACCCTCTGCTTGGAGTACTGGATGGCGAACTCCAGGGCAGCCCTGGCTACGCCCACGGCCATAGAAGCGACCATAGGGCGGGACCAGTCCAGCATGCGCATGCAGAGGCTGAAACCTCTGTTCTCCGAGCCCACCAGGTTCTCGACAGGAACACGGACGTCGTCGAAGACCACGTCGCCGGTGTGGGACGAGCGAATGCCCATCTTCAGTTCCTTCTTGCCCGCGCTGACCCCTGGCCAGCCGGCTTCCACGACGAAACAACTTATCCCGTTCAAACCCTTGCTCTTGTCGGTGGAGGCGAAGACGGTGTACCAGTCCGATATTCCGCCATTAGTGATGAAGCACTTTCGTCCGTTGAGGAGGTAATAGTCGCCCTCCCGTTTGGCGTTGGTCTTCATCGAGCTGGCATCCGAACCAGCCGCTGGCTCGGTGAGGCACATGCCGGCGATGGTCAGTTTATCGGAGGCGCAGAGAGTGGAGAGGTATTTCATCTTCTGCGCTTCCGTGCCGCCCAGGAGGATGGGAAGGCCCGCCAGAGATCCGCCTGAAGCGGCGGTGGTGATGCCCGCGCATCCCCAGGCCAATTCCTCCATCACGATGCAGTCGGTGAGCAGACTGGTGATGCCAGCCCCGCCATATTCCTCGGGATAGCGGAAGGAGAGTAGCCCTGTCTTGGCCGCCTTCTTGATTACTTCCCAGGCCATCTCCTCTTTCTCGTCGAATTCGGGGGCGACGGGCCGCATCTCTCGCTCGGCAAAGGTGTGGGCCAGCTCTCTGAAGTCCTTCTGCTCCTCGGTCAGGCTAAATCCAATCACTTAGCTGCTCCTCCAAGACTCAAGATGTGGTGTATCATGTAAAGAGTGAGAAACCGTCGACCCAGGGGCGGCCGCATCTGGCGAAGGGGGATGATAGCACATTGATCCCGATAGTTCAACCCGCCCTGGCCATCAAGCCGGCAATGGTAGATGTCGATAATGTTAATAGAGCTGGGGCCGTTTTCCCCGACTGGACTCTTGGCGAGACTTCGCCGGTTCTTCTACTGACGGCAGTCCTACGGCCCTAATAGTGACGCTATGGAGGACTGTGATGAAACGGGTTTTGAGATTGATTCCAACGCTCCTGCTGGCGGCCGTGTTTATGCTTCTCTTTGCTTCACAGACCGCTTGCGACGGCTCCATCGCACCCCTCCGTCTTTCTTCTCTCCAAACAGCGGCCGCCCGGACTCTCTACGTCGCCACAACAGGACATGACGCCGACCCCGGCACGCTATCCCAACCTTGGCGCACCATTCAGCACGCCGCAGATGCGGTGCAGCCTGGAGACACGGTTTTCGTCCGCAGCGGGACCTACGCCGAGAGCGTCACCGTGGCCAGGTCTGGCGCCCAGAACAATCCGATAACCTTCAGCGCCTATTCTGGCGAGGCGGTCACCCTTGACGGTAGTGGTTCGGAGTGGGCCGGTTTCATCGTCGACCAGGGTGTTTCGAACGTCGTTTTGGATGGCTTCGCCGTGCGGAACTACAGCGAAGTGAGCGTGGACGTGCGCGGCACGAATTCCTATATCACCCTGTCCAACCTGGACCTCAGTGGCGCCAGTGGCGGAGTGCGGATCACCTGGGGATACTCCGGCGAAGCGCCTATGTACGGCCCAGCCGACCACATCACCATTCGCGATTCGCGCATTCACGACAACCACCTGAGTGGAATTGACGCCACTCCGGGACCGGCCACCGACCTGGTCTTCCAGCGCCTGACGGTAGAGAACAATGGCGTCGGCGTGCAAAGCTTCGGCGCCGATGGTATCGCCGTGGAACGTGGCTACCCGGTCCTGGTCGAAGACGTCACCATCCGCAATAACGGCGGCGATGGCCAGGGCGGGT
>JAMDCE010000573.1 GCA_023489135.1 Chloroflexota bacterium | reverse complement strand
ACGTAGTAGTCGATTATCTGGTCGGTGACCTCGCCCGCGGCACTTCCGTAATTAGTGGCCATGGGGGCTTTGACTATCCGGTTCTTGATAGTGACGTTCCCAATCCGAAATGGCGAAAAGAGCTTGTCAAAATCCGGCATGGCTACAACGATCTCCTCTCTGCCGTTTTCCCCGTCCGGTTTCTCAGGGCGAGAGGCAAAGAGCCTTCTCCCTCTTTGCTGCACCCGCTAGAACTCTATGCTTCTTTCTCTTGCGCGATCAGTCCGTAGAGTTCCGGCCGCCTGTCTGCGAAAAGATCTATTTCGTACTCGCTCGGGATGTTAACTATTCTTTTCTGGCTGCTCTCGCCTGGATCAATAGCGGCGTAGATGATCTCTTCCCTTGTCTCGCTGGCCTCAGCCAAGACTGTGCCCGTGAAATCATCAATTTGGCTTCGACCGAGGAAGTTCATTCCTCGCTCCTCACCTACTCTGTCGGCCGACAAGAGATACAAACGATTCTCACAGGCCCTCGCTCGGTCGATAAAGTCGGGGTAGGCCGTGGCCGCTGGCGGCAAGTTCGTTATGTGAGCGATGATCTGAGCACCCTGGAGAGCAAGGACACGAGTGATCTCGGGAAACCGCAAGTCGTAACAGATGACCATGCCGATGACACCCAATTCCGTTTGGTAGACCTTATACTCAAGGTCGCCGGGAGCAAGGAATCGATCGATCCCGAGGCAAGGCATATGAGTCTTGCGATACTTTCCGATGTAGCCTTCAGGACCGACCAAGACGGCCGTATTGAAATACCGGCCATCGTCCTCCTCCAGCAGCCCGAAGATTGCATAGGTTCCCAATTTCCTACACGACGAGACGAACTCCTCCGTGCTGGCCCCCGGAACCGATTCTGTCTCCGGCAATGCCTCCTTCAAACTGGAGAAGCAGTACCCGGTCAGGCTGCACTCAGGATAGGCGACAAGCTTGGCGCCTTCCAGGGCCGCAGTTTGCAGAAGCTGCAGACAGCGCTCCAGATTGTCCTGTTTTCGCGCAATCTTCGGATCGGTTTGGGCTACCGCGACCTTGATCATCTTCTCTCTCCCCACCCGCGCGGGGCCATCTCGTTGGCCCGCGCTTCTAGAATAACGGTATTACTTTCGACACTGCTCCATAAGGATAACACCATTACCCCTTTCTGCAAGGCCGCTCCAAGAGTAGCATCTTCCGCCAATGGAATGCTACGTGTGAGTTACACGAAATATGCTGCACGCGCCGGGATAATTATTGGGTGGTATCCACAAGTCGCGCTCGATGGGGGGCCGTTGCAAAGGCCGTTCAGCAAGAGTATACTAGCCTGGCCAGTCGTTCTCCTGGCTCTGATCGCTGCCGTGCTCGTCAGCGTTTCTTGCCAGTGGCGTTGAATGGATTCAGCGGGAACAGGCATCATATTGTCGCCGAGCCCATATGAAAGGAGCAAATTCCATGATCACAGGGGTTCATCACAGCAGCATCAGCGTCAGCGATGGGGACAGGACGCTGGCTTTCTACCGCGACCTCCTCGGCCTACCTGTTCTTGTAGATGAGGTAAGGGCCAGCGAGGCGCAGGATAAGATCCTGGGTGTGGCCGGCTCCAGGATTCGAGTGATAATGGTGAAGGCGGGCCATGATGTTATCGAATTCATCCAGTACATTCAGCCCAGTGGTGGTCTCTTCGATCGCAAGAACTGGGACGCCGGATCCCCTCACTTTGCCTTTGAGGTGAGCGATGTCGATGCGGCTTACGAGGCTCTCGCTGAAAAAGGGGCCAGATTCTTCAATCCGCCGCAGACGCTTTCTGGTGGACGCCTCGAGGGCTATCGCTGCGCCTACTTTAGCGATCCGGATGGAGTGACCGTGGAGATAATTCAGCCCCCTAAGAAACAACTCTAGGCCAGGAGGCTTCAGGATGTCGATGGAGCTTACCATCGAGGAAAGAAAGATGCTCGCGGGCGAACACGGCGAGCCCGTTAAAATCGCTATGAAGCATCTGGTCAAGTTGGGAAACTTCTACGACGCCAAGAATATGGTCGACGTTGGACCAGGATCCCGTTGAGGTGATCGAGAGTGGTGATTGGGTCATCGTCGACAGAGACGGTGGAACGGTCGAGGTGACTAAGAAATAACCCAATAATGAATTGAGCCGCCCCGCGGGGCGGCTCAATTCATTATTGGGTTCGAAGGTGCTGAACGCTGATAGCTATCGGCTAGACTGGCTCATCCCCTGGCTCGTAGTACACGAACCTGGTCGCGTCTTCGGGATCGCAATGTGGACTCGCCTCGGCGAACTTGACGGCCGCGGCGATCTCCGCGTCTATTTCGGCTTCCAGGGCCGCCGCCTTCTCCTCGGTGAGAACGCCATGACAGACAAGGACATCCCTGAACCTGAAGACCGGGTCTCGCTGTCGCCACTCCTCCTCCTCGGCCTTGGTGCGATAGGGCTTAGGGTCGCCTACGAAGTGCCCTTCGTGCCGGTAAGTGTCACAGACGACCAGGCTGGGACCCTTTCCTGCCCGAGCTCGCTTGACGGCTTCATTGGTCGCCTCGTAGACCGCCAGCACGTCGTTGCCGTCCACCCTGACCCCCGGGATGCCGTAGGAAGAGGCTCTCACCGAGATATCCTGGATGTTCTGGTGATCCCGCTGAGGCACGGATATGGCGTAGAAATTGTTTTCGCAGACGAAGACCACCGGGACCTTCCACACCGACGCCATGTTAATGGACTCGTGGAAGGTACCGTTATTGGTGGCCCCATCGCCAAAGAAACAGACGACCACTCGGTCTTCTTTCCTCAACTGGAAAGCTAGAGCCGCACCAACGGCGATGGGCATGCCTGCAGCCACCACGCCATTGGCGCCCAAAATCCCCAGACTAAAATCGGCGATGTGCATCGACCCCCCACGCCCGCGACAGTAGCCGGACTCGCGACCATATAGCTCGGCCATCATTCGGTCCAGCTTGGCCCCTTTGGCGATGCAGTGCCCATGCCCCCGGTGGGTGCTGGTGATGCAATCATCTGGCCGTAGAGTTGCGCAGGCGCCCACGGCCACGCTCTCCTCTCCCAGGTAGGCGTGAATGAAGCCTGGCATCACGCCAGACTTGAACCGGGCTACGGCCTCGGCTTCGAAGTTCCTTACCTTGTAGACCCCGCGGTACATCTCTATCAGTCTCTCTTCAGAGAGGCCGGTGTCTCCGCTTCGCTCCGCTGTAGAACCAATCTGCATTTTGTTGCACCACCTACTAAATATGACCCTATTATAGCACGTAAGCCGTCGGCGAGCAGCTATCAGCAGTCAGCTGCTATCTGTTGACAGGTTCTGGCCAAAACTGGGGCTCGGCCGGTGACGAGGGCAGGTAGTCCTGGCGGTTGATGAACTTTAACTCATTGATTCGGTAACCGTGGCGCCTTGCTCTGTGGAGCCTTGATTATGATGTTTTACAAATTAGTCGGGTAGTGCTGGGTAGGGGCGTCCTTCCCGAGAAGGGCGCCCGGGGCAGACACCGGTTACCCTTTGGGTGCTGCCACCACAAGTGGGTTACGTCCGGCGGTTACCGAGTTAAATTGTTAATGATCATCAGTCGCCGGGCATCCCTTCTTGTCGTGTGATTGTCAGTCCGAGGTTCTTGGTACAAATCCGTCCACACCTTGGAACGTTTTGACCTTCCAACTTTCTAACTCACGCGGTCATCGTCGCTCCCTCATGAGGAGACGAGGCAAGCCTGGTATAGAGGCCCAGGAAACCCGACCGGTAGCACGGCGGGGGAGGGGTGAACCTGGCGAGACGTTCCTCCAATATCCTCTGAGCCTCCTGAGGCGTGAAGTCGACGTCGCCAGATCCCACCAGGTCCAGTCGCCGCTGGTCGAGGTCTATCAGAATCTTGTCACCATTTTCCACCACCGCCAGCGGTCCACCTACGGCCGCCTCAGGTGAGACCTGGCCGACCAGCGGTCCCCTGGCGCAACCGGAGAACCGGCCATCCGTAACCAATGCCACCGAATTGTTCAGGGTAGGATCGGAGGCCAGCGCCTCCGTGATAGTGAACTGCTCGGGCATACCCGAGCTTCGCGGCCCATCGTACTTGATGACTACCACGTCGCCGGGCTTGACGCGCTGGCTGAAAATAGCGTCCAGGACGTCTTCCTGTCTCTCGAAAACCCGGGCTTTTCCAATGAAATGGTACATCTCGGGGGCCACGGCCGAGCGTTTGACCACCGCCGAGTGAGGCGCCAAGTTGCCCTTGAGGATGGCAATGCCTCCCCGCGACTCCAGGGGCTCGTCCACTGGTTTGATCACGTCCTTTACCTGGAGCTTGTAGTTGTTTAGATAAAGGGCGATCCGGTCGAACCAGCCTCTCCGCTGCAGCTCCGCCAGATTCTCCTCCACGGTCTTTCCCGTGACGGTCAGACAATCCAGGTGCAGAAACTCACGCAATTCCCACATCACCCGGGCGATCCCGCCAGCACACCAGAGAACATTGGCGGTGTACTGACCGGAGGGTCTGACGTTGACTATGTAGGGAACGCGATCGTTTATCTCCTGGAGTTTGTCGTAGCTGAACTCTAGCCCAGCCTCTCTGGCTATGGCCGGGAAATGCAGCAGGTAATTCGTGGAACCGGCGATGGCAGCGTGGACGATCACGGCGTTTTCCAGGGCCTTTGAGCTCAGAATCTGCCGCGCCGTGAGGCGCTGTTCGACTAACTTGACGATGGCTTCGCCAGCCTGCCGGCCGAGTCTCTTCAAGTGAAAGGAGTTTCCCGGTGCCAGGGCCGTGGTCGGGAACGCCAGGCCCAGCGCTTCCATCATGGCCTGTCCCGTTCCAGCGGTGCCGAGCAAGGCGCAGGCCCCCACCGACGGACAGACGTGATCCTCCAGAAACTGGTATTGTTCCTCGGCCAGGTTGCCTCGGGTCATCTCTGCCCAGGCCGTATCCACTTGCTCCACAGTAGAAAGGTCCGGACCGTCGCCCATGATGCCTCCGGGTACCACGACGGTAGGCAAGTCCAGGCGGCCGGCGGCCATTAAGTGCGCCGGTATGGATTTATCGCAGCCGGAAACCAGCACCAGACCGTCGCACTGCCCCGCCTGGGCGTGAACCTCCACTGCCGCCGCGATTAGCTCCCGCGAGGCGAGGGAATAGGCCATCCTATCCGTTCCCTGAATAGGTCCGTCGCAGATATCGGTGCAGTCGTATCTGGCCGGAGCGCCTCCACTCTCCCGCACGCCGTCCCTGATGCTGGATGCCAACTCGGGAAGATGGATGCTGCCGGGGTGGGAATCTCCACCCACAGTCTCGATGATGATGTGCGGTTTGCTGAGATCAGCCCTGGTCCAGCCGCAGCCCATTCGTAGGGCGTCCATTTCGGGGGCTATGGCGCGCATCCGCTGGCTATGTAGCTCTCTACCTCTCACAGCTTCTCCACCTTATCTTCGCTCGCCCACTGCTCCGTCGACTTTGCCGCGGGTGCGGTAAATCGCCCTGCCTTCACGCGATTTCGGAAGTCAATACTCCTTCAAGTAGTCAAAGGGCCTTCCGACTGGGCACAAATATACCATAAGATGAAAGCGTTGTTAACTTGATCCGTAGCTGGCACAGAAATTGCTTCTTCAGGAAGCGTATGTCTAATAACTTAGCGAATTCCGCTGGAGGGTGTAAAGTGAGAACGGCAAGACACCCGGCGAAACCCGGACGGCACGTGCTAGTTATCGACGATGATCCTAGCCTGAGAGAACTCTACAGGGTGATTCTGTTAGAAGAGGGGTTCTCCGTGCTGACTGCGGCCGATGGTCAGGAGGGCCTGGAGAAGCTAGCGAAAAGCCATCCGGACCTGATCCTGGTGGACCTGGCTATGCCTCGGATGGACGGCGTGGAGTTCTGCCAGCGGTTGAGACATACTTCGTCTTACGATGAAGTTCCGATTATCGTCGTTAGCGCGCAAAGCGATATCTGGCAGAAAGCCCGAGAAATCGGTGCAAACGGATGCCTTGGCAAGCCCTTCGAACTGGATGAGTTCTTGACCTGCGTCGGCAAAGCGGTGACGCCAAGGGCGGCCTAAGAACTGAGGTTCGTCCGCGATGGAGACGCCCTCCAGCCAGGATTGGCGAGCTCGACAGAGTCATCGCCTTGAAACCGACGCTTGATCCCTTCGCAGACGACTGTTGCCCTGATGAGATTGGACATAAACTCCCTGAGCATCTTCGCCTATAACGATCCACCTGCTCAGCAGACCGCAAAAGGACCGGAGAGCCAAACTAAGATCAGATCCTTACCCGTGGCACACTTCGTGCGGGCACATTCCTCGCCGGACAAGGCGAGTCGATCATAAGTCCGCGGCGAATGGATATGGCGAGAGCGGAAAGAGAACGTTAACAAATCCCGGTGAGGTGGTCACCCTCCTTGCTTGTCAAACCACCAGGACCACCTCTCCCATCAAGATACAAGCTACAGGGATTCCACAATAGTCAGGTCGACTCAAAGAAAGCAGGGCGGTGAGTTAGCCCTGCCGGGCAGAAATAGGAATCTGCCTCAGCAGCCAGTTAACAGACCGGCACCTAGATTGACAGAAGGTAGCAAGGAGGGTTTGAAATGAGACTGAAGATTATCGGCTTAGTCGTTACCGCGCTGGTGCTCGCCGTCGCCTTTGTTGCGCCAGCCGGCGCTCAAACCGCCGACTTCACGGCGACTCTGTCCAGCACGCAGCAGCTTTCCAACCAGTTGGATACCGCTCTGGCGCAACCAACTGACGCCACGATGCAAGCGGCCGTCACTCAGGCCTTGACGATGGCGCAGGCCTTGAGCAAGAGCCTTAAGGCTATCGAGACCTCGGCCACCGATGACCCGACTAGATCCAGGGCCTCCGGGCTGAGAGCTCATATCGATGCGGCCATCGGTTCCCTTACCTCGGCCCAGACCGCTAAGGGTGATGCGCTTCGAAGCCAAATCAACGCCGCTAAGGCCGAGGTTAGGGAAACTCTGGCGGAGTTCCCCGGTGGGGGTGGCGGTGTACCAATCACAGGAGGACCAGGCCTTCTTACCAGCACTTTTAGCGTCTTAGCTCTTGTTGGCCTGTCTATGCTGCTGGTTGGCCTGGCAATGCGCCGCCTGGAGCCAGCCCGGCGGTAACTGAGACCGCTCTCGCCATCTAGAGGGGGATAAGGGTTAGGGGTTAGAAGTGTTTGTGCCCGCTAGCCCCGACCCTTGTCCCCTAATCAGTCGGTCTGGAACGCACGAACGCTGAAACGCTCGAACCTTCAAACGCTGCTAACCCTAACCCGTACAACCTGGAGACTGACCTTGAGGAAGCAGATCTTTCTGCAGGCAGTGGCCGTTCTGTCCCTTCTGCTAGGACCCACGCTGAACCCTGCCTTTGAGGCCGACGCGAGCATCCAGAGCGGCAGCGGCTATTGGCATACCAGCGGCAATCAGATTCTTGACAGTAACAACAACTTGGTCAAAGGCGCAGGGTTGAACTGGTCGGGGTTCGAAACGACTAACTTTGTGGTGACTGGCCTTTCGGAGCAACCATACCGGATGATACTCGATCAGATCGCCCAGTACGGGTACAACACCATCCGCATTCCGTTTTCGAACCAGGTGGTGGAAACAAATCCAGTTCCTTCGCCTGACATGCTAACGGCCAACCCTGATCTACAGGGTTTGCACAGCCTGGACATTCTGGATCGGCTGGTGACCTACGCCGGTCAGCTCGGGTTGAAGATCATCCTGGACAACCACCGCTCCGACGCGGGAACCAGCGCTCAGGAGAGTGGACTCTGGTACACCGGGGCGTACCCCGAGAGCGCCTGGATCGCTGATTGGCAGATGTTGGCCGCCCGGTACAACGGTAATTCCACGGTCATCGGCTTTGACCTGCGAAACGAGCCCCACACACCTCCGGACGGTGCCGCTCAGGGCCCAGGGTCCGATTGGGGAAGTGGGAACATCGCCACGGATTGGCACCTGGCGGCGCAAAGGGCCGGAAATGCTATCCTCGCCGTTAACCCCAATTTGTTGATCCTTGTGGAAGGAATCTCTCGCTACCCCAATGGCCTCTAGTCAGGTGGGA
>JAMDCE010000507.1 GCA_023489135.1 Chloroflexota bacterium | reverse complement strand
CCGGACCAGCCTAGTACGAGCCTGTCAAACAGAAGTCCTATATTTGAATAGGGCTGTCGCTTGAACAGGTTGCCTGGCGATGGAAAACCGCGCCAACCTCAGTAGAGACGCCGCGTGCTGCGTTTCTACGCGAACTGACCTGCCGTAGGGCCGGTATTGGTAGGCTAGCCTGCGTCTTACGTTCCCTACACGAACTTGATATCCCAGTTGTAGGGGATTTCCAGCGTGTCCCAGGGAAGCCGGTACTCGTCCGGCTCCAGACGGCTGTATGGCTCGGTGGGGAAATTCAGTAGTAGTGACGGCTCCACTCCGATGGTCTTGTAGCCGTGGAGCACTTCCGGGGGGATCTTCAGGAGGAGGTTGTTGCGCTCGCCCAGGAAAAACTCGTTTATTTCGCTGCGCGTCGGAGATTCGGGTCGAGGGTCGAACAGCACGACCTTCACCATCCCTTTCACCACGGCAAAGAAATCGGTCTGCTTCTTGTGATAATGCCAGGCCCGGATGACCCCGGGGTAGTTCAGCGCCACGTAAGTCTGGCCAAAGTGCTCAAATATCTCGTCATCTGATCGCAAGATCTCCATTACTGATCCGCGCTCGTCGGCGTGAACATCCAGGACTTTTGTAGCGACCCCGGCAATCATTATTCGGCGACTTCCTTTCTAAACGATCAACGGCGGAATCCACGCGGAAAAGTGAAGAGTCTCAGGGCCGGTCAGCGTGACCTGCTAGATCCAACGTAGCTTCGCGGCCGAAGCCAGGAAACGGTCGCTTTTTCCCTGGCGCGGCGACGCTTCATCAGGTCGACAAAGGCTTCCAACCGTGTCACCAGGCCGGCGCGTGCCATCTGTTCATCGCAGGTTATCGTCAAAACCGGTATATCGTTTTGCTTCAGGACTTCTGGAAAAATGTTCTGAGCGATGATTTCGGGCATGCAGGTGAACGGAGCCAGGTGAAGGACGCCATCGTAGCCGTGCTTAGCGTGGAGCACCGTCTCCCCCACCGATTCCCAGCCATCCCCTCCCACATCACGCTTGAGATACGGCCTGGCTGCTCTAAAGATCTTCTTCTTACCACTGAAACCCATAGCGGCGAAGAAAAGGGAAAATCTGGTCCACTGGCTCAGCTTGATGGTTGGCTCAACTTGGACGTCCAGCTTTCCCAATTCAACCTCCACGTCCAGATTGGAGAATGGCTCAAGGACAATGTAAAACTCGCCGATAATAGCCACTTTCAGAGGCCTGCTGGGCTTAGCCGGTACCATCTTGAGACGGCCTATCTGCTCCCGGACGGTCGCTTTCAGCGCGTCGTAGTTCTCGGCCTGGTCGATGGCTGCCATAGCCTCGCGCCAGATCTTCGTCGCCGTGCCCTTCTCGATCTCGACGGCCCTCACATGGTAGACGACTTCTTCAACCTTGTCCAGGGCCCCGAACTTGGCCATCCCGAACCGAAACGTCCTTATGATGTCGCGCATCGGCGCATCATTGGTCACTCGCTTAAGCAGATTGACTACCCCAGCCGCCCTGTTCTCGAAAAGCTCCGTGGTTATCATCTGGAAGTCGTAGCCCATATCGTGGAGAATCTGCTCCTGCTGGCGGGCGTAGCAGCCGAACCGGCATAGCCCGGGTCCCGCAATCATAAGCAGGGTATCAGCCCCTGCTTCTAGCGCCTCGACGTAGCTGCCAAGGGTAAGCTTGAAAGGGAGACAGACGAACTCCGGGGAGTACTGCGTGCCGAGGCTCATCGTGCGCCTGGAGTAAGGAGGTGGAATGACCATCTCCACTCCCAATGGTGTGAAGACGGAGCGGAGGGGGATGTGGACGTTCCCCATATGGGGAAGAGCTACTTTCATCCTCTTCTTCCTAAGCCTCGTCAACTGGCCTTCTGACGGCTTCGTCGCTGTAGCATATCCACGAAAGCCTCGAGTCGCGTTATCAAACCAGCTTCCCCACTGTGTTCGTCTATGGTTAAGGCCATGTATGGTTTGCGCCTTGATTTCTTAGCCGCCCGCTGCACCACGTCCATCATCGTGCTATCTGGGCCGCAGCCAAAGGCAAAGATGGCGACGACTCCATCCACGACCTCATCGAAGAGATAGTGGCCGGCGGCGCCGACAACTTCACCTTCGTAAGTCCAGTAGGGCCGGCCTACCAGCCGCACAATCCCACTTCCCAAGTCATCGTCTGAAAGTGTGTCCGGGGTGAGGACGTCCACACCCATCCCCTCTAGCCGGCCAAACATGTTGTGGGTGATGTAGTTGTCGTAGATGTTGTATGGATGGCCAATGAGGGCGATCTTGAGTCGGGATGAAGGAATACCTGCACCGGCATAGCGGCTCCTCGACGGGCGTCTGTGCCAATCCTCATCTGGTTCCCCCGTCAGTTTCTCGATGGCCTCGGGCGGATTCAGCCCACTTTTCATAGCCGCGACATAGCGATGATGAGACTGCCAGGCCAATTCGGCCGCTTCCTTGATCTTGAAGGGGTTCCAACTGAAGCGTCGCCCTGCTTCGTAGACGGCCAAGCCCATCGCTCTCTTGCCCTGATTGACGTCAAAGTCAGGATCAATTATGGGTGGGGCGTTCCTGACGGTGGCCCGGACGAGATCAGGTAGGCCCAGAAACTTGGAGCAATTATAGACCCGGGCCTCAATGCTCCGTATGCTGGGAATGAAGATGCAATCGGCTTTGTCGGCCAGGTCGATGACGTGCCCGCAGAACACCTTGGTAGGCAGGCAGGTCTCGGCCACCACACGAGCCGATCCGGCGGCCAGGGTGGTCTTCTTGGTTGTGCCACTGACCACTACCTCGGCCCCGAGCGCTTCGAAGAAGGTTTTCCACATCGGGTAATACTGGTAGTACAGCATTGCTCGAGGGATCCCCACGATTTGCGCCACTATTCTCCTTCCTCCTCTGAGGGGCTGTGAAGTCCGGCGAGGACGATCATCCGCTCGCTGGAACTCTCGTATTCCTCCAAATCGTAGGAGCCGTAAACCCCTTCGACGCAAAATCCGGCATTTTCTAGCAGCATTTCGGCCTCATAACGGAAAAGGTGGCGAAGGGTAAAGGGAACGACAGTTCGGCGCAGATCTCCGTTGTGTCCCACCTCGTCGTAGAAACAGGTTATGTGCTCCAATTGTTCAGCCAGGTTGGCCTCTCTACTCACAAACTTAACCACTGTCGTGTCGTCGTCTGTTAGAGTAACCTGGTGGATCAGTTCGCCATTGTCAATCGTGGTGAGAGTGGTGAAAGGATTCGCCAGATCTAGCACCAACAGCCCTCCCCTAGCAAGAACCTTGCCAGCCAGGCGCAGCACCTGCACCTGGCGCTCCTGAGCTGTTAGGTACATGAATGAGTTGACTGCCAGCAAGACAAGGTTGAATTTAAGACCTGCCGGGATCGGAGGATCGACCATGTCGCCGTGAAGAAGGTGGATCTTTCCTCCGAGTCCCTTTTCCTGCGCCCGCTGTTCCGCGATAAGCAGCATCTCCGCCGAAACGTCGACACCGTATACTTCGTAGCCTTCACCGGCCAGAGACAGAACGACGCGTCCGGACCCACAGGCTAACTCGAGAACTGGAGAACCAAAACGGCGGGCCAAGTTATGGTATAATGAGAAATCTTCATCGAAATCCCGGTATTCGAGATCGTAATACCGTGCGAATCTACCCAAGTTGGTCACGCCTTATGATATACCAAAAAAGCGCTCCTGCCAAGCGGTTGGTACCAGAACGCCCCACTTCAGGAGAATCGATGCCCTCGTGACGCCAGTTGCTCCCTGACGAAGGCCTCTTCTTCGCCGAACCGGCGCACTCGTCCATCCAGTTTGGCTCGGTGGAGCGCCTCCAGAACCTCCCGGTAGACTGGTCCCGCCGGCACCCCTAATTCTTTGAGGAAAGTGCCATCAATTCGCGGCCGGACGAAGCGAAGCCGGTGCCGGTACATATCCACTCTACTCCGGAGTAGCTCGCTATCCTCGGCCAGATAGATGGTGGCGATAGATTGAAGGGAGAACGGGCGCAAGAGCTGGTACAGTGCGCTGGGAGTCAGCTCAGGTGCCTGCAATTCGCCGACAAAGTGGCGCAGTCGAAACACTTCGGTGAGCAGCCTTACGCTCGCTGAAAGAAGCCTTAAATTCAGAGAAAAACTGGCCAGTTCCTCGCCGGAGAAGTGATAGGTCAATAGCGCCAAATAGGCCAGGGGACGCCAGTCCTGAGGTAACTGGTCGCGCACCCGCTGAAGTCGCTCCTCCAGCCACCTGGTCCATTCCAGCGAGGGGTGTATCTGCTTCAAGACACCCTGGCTATCGAGTCTGGCGAAGATTCGCTCTGGCTCCTTCTCCCGCAAGATCAGGCGGACCTCGTTGCGGACCCGTTCGCCGGACAAGCGACGCATCAAGCCTTGCTCCACCGCATCTTCTATCAATTCCGCAGTCCGTTTCTCGATGCGAAACCCGAGACGTTGCTCTAGCCGCACGGCGCGTAAGATCCGTGTTGGATCCTCCACAAAGCTGAGGCTGTGGAGAACTCGAATGAGACGCCTTTCGAGATCCTGCTTTCCACCGTAGAAATCGACGAGCTTCCCGTACCTCCCCTTGTCGAGACAGATGGCCATTGTGTTTATGGTGAAATCGCGCCGGTAGAGATCCTGTTTTATCGAGCTAGATTCCACGGTGGGCAAAGCCGTCGGATGCTCGTAGAATTCGGTGCGAGCCGTCACAAAATCAATAGAGATGGGCTTAGGTTTCAGAGACGGGTACTCATCATCTTCGGAGGGCGGTAGATCCTGCGGCATGGGAAACCGCGGTTCAGGCAAGATCAACTTGGCCGTGCCAAACTGACGATGAGAGCGAACGTGCCCATTTTCGAGTTCGGCCAGTTTCTTGGCAAAGGCAATCGCGTCGCCCTCGACGACCAAATCTAGATCCAGGTTGGGAACACCCAGGAGAAGGTCGCGCACAAACCCTCCTACCAGGTAAAGAGAGACGTGCTCTTGAGTAGCTACCTCACCGGCCCGCTGCAGGAACTCCCGGAGCGGCTCTGGCAGAGCCTCGTTCATTTTGTCGATTAGGGAGGTCTCACGGCGTTTACCGTCGGCAACGGGCCACAGCTTCAACAGATCGGATCTTGTGATCACGCCGACAAGCCTACCCTCCTCGACCACTGGCAATCCGCCAATCTCTCTATCGATCATAGTCTGTTGGACCTGGCTGAGGGGGGCTGTTGGCGGTACGGAAACCGGCTCTCGTCTCATATACTTCGTAACCAGCTTGTCTCCGAGGCCGTGGCGAATAGCTCGATCAACCTTTCGCCTCGTGAGCACACCAACTAGTGTGCCGTCCTCGCTTACCACTGGTAACCCGCTGTAACCGTACCGAGTCATTTGCGCGGCCGCCTCCGCGATGGTAACCTCGGGGGGCACCGTTCGTACTGAACGGTTCATTATTTCTCCAGCGGTTACCTGACGCTTCACATACGCCGGGAGCACTGCCAGTAACTCGGCGC
Source organism: Chloroflexota bacterium (assembly GCA_023489135.1). The sequence continues at coordinate 2,592 of JAMDCE010000507.1, read as the reverse complement.
GAAGCGTCTCTAAATCGGTGCGCGTTAATACGGCGGCCGCGGCTTTGCCATGTCCGCCCCCACCGAAGCGGCGCAGCACCTTGCCGACGTCGATGTCGTCCGTGGTGCTCCGAGCCACCATCTGAATGTGGTGGTCCATTTGGACCATCATAAAGAGAGCGTCGGGATCGTACAGATCGTTCAATTTATGGGCGAGGGTGGAGATTTCCTCAACGTAGCCCTCCGCGCGGGCCTGGGTCACCAAAACCTGCCGGCCGTTGTACTCGATAACCTGTGTTCGCGCTGCCAGTTCGTCGTAAAGGGCTCTTTGTTCCGGCAAGAGGGGACGGTTCAGGAACTCATTGAGCGCCGATAGGTTGGCCCCGTGCTCTAACAGCCAAGCGGCGCAGCGCACATCCATGGCCGTGGTGCCGGCGTAACTGAGGCGACCCGTGTCTTCGTATATTCCCAGCAGAAGGAGCGTTGCTTCTACTGGCGTGGGTTCGAAGCCCCGATCGATCAGACGCTGAACCAGGATGGTGGCATTCGCTCCGACCTGTTCTGAATGGAAGATCACGCCCGGCGCCAGGACGACCTGCAGAGGATGATGATCGATGATCTCCACGGCGATATCGTCTATGGCGGCGAGCAGACCTTTGATCTTAGGCAGTTGCTGAGTGTCGACCAGGATAATGCGAGTGATGGGTTCATTGGGAAGGTCAGGAAGTTGGACGAAAGGTAGTTCGTCTCCATAGAGAGCCAGGAAATCCCTCAAGTTGCGATTAATGGCCGCCGGTAAGACTGGGTAGGCGCCCGGATACAGCTTGGCCGCCCCCAACATCGAGGACAGTGCATCGAACTCGGCGTTGCCGTGCGTCAAGATAACTTCCAAACCTGTCCGTCCTGGATCTTGCATCCATAGTCGCCATTTAAGTGGTAATGGCTGAGGTAAATTATAACACAGCAGCAGATTCACGCCCAGGTGGACCGGGTTATCTACTCCTTGCAAAACTCAACGGAAAGTAGTAAATTATCCGCCACGATGGGGCCCGGTTTCTGCGACTGGGCCACTTGTAACTGAGAAAGGCGTGGAAATCGTAATGGTGCTTGCATCGGACTTGCGGTTGGATTTCGCGAAAATGGAAGGTCTAATCCCCACGGTTGTTCAGGATGCGAACACCCGAGAGGTGTTGATGGTTGGCTTTATGAACGAGGCCGCCTGGGATAAGACTGTTAGGACTGGGCTGGTGACTTTTTGGAGTCGGACGCGGGAGACCCTTTGGACAAAGGGCGAGACGTCAGGGAATCACCTGAAGGTATGCCGCTCCTGGGTAGACTGCGATAACGATACTATCTTGATCGAGGCCGAGCCGAAAGGACCTACCTGCCATACCGGCGCTACATCTTGCTTCTTCGAGGAGATCCTCAATGCTTAACTTGGTGCTGCCGAAAGGTAGCTTGGAGGCCCAGACTTTCAAACTCTTCGACGAGGCCGACTTGCCCGTCCGCAGACGAAGTGACCGGGAATATAATGCCACTATAGATGATCCTCGCATCGGTCAGGTCAAAGTCCTCCGGCCTCAAGAGATAGGTCGGTACGTGGAGCAGGGGCATTTCGATATTGGCATAACCGGCCTTGACTGGATTCGCGAGTCGAATAGCGATGTGGTCGAGGTCTTGGACATGGCCTATAACAAGACCGGCGTGGGGGCTCCCGTAAAAATAGTCCTGGCCGTGCTTCAGGAGACTGGTATTGAATCGGCCGATCAAGTCCGCCCGGGTAGCCGGATTTCCACGGAATACCCCAACCTCACCAGGCGTTACTTCGAGAACCGGGGTGTCCCGGTAGACGTTCGCCTTTCTTATGGTGCGACGGAGGCCAAGGTTCCCGAGATGGCCGACGCCATCGTAGAGGTCACCGAAACGGGGTCGACCCTTCGCAAGCATGGAATGAGAATTATCGACGTGGTGCTGGAGTCCTCGACCAAGTTGATCGCCAACAAGGATTCCTACGCCGATCCGGCGAAGAAGCAGGCCATCGACGAAATTACGACGCTGCTTAGCGGGGTTCTGGACGCCCGGGGAAAAGTATTGATAAAGCTGAATGTGGGCGCTGATTCGTTGGAGTCGGTGATATCGGTCTTGCCGGCTATGAAGGCGCCCACGGTCTCACGTCTGTTCAATAGCGACTACTACGCCGTCGAGACGGTCGTGGTCAAGTCGCAGATAAACTTGCTAATTCCCGAGCTCAAGAAGCGAGGGGCCGAGGATATCCTGGAGATACCCATGTCCAAGATAATCCTGTAACGGTTAGCCAAATGAAGAAACGCGCCCCGGAGGGCGCGTTTCTTCATTTGGCTAACCGTTACTCTATGCACCGCCACTCAGGGGTGGCAGGACTACTACTTCGTCGCCATCCTCCAATTTCTCATCTACCTTGAGCAATTCGCGCCTTCGCACCAGGGCGACGTGGTGCCCCAGGTGCTCATCGTCTAACTCTCTCAGCCCGGCACTGGCCTTCCCAGTCAACCCAAGTCTGGCGACGAGGTCGCGACAGGTGGCGTTGTCCTCCAGTTCCACCTCGAGCATTTTTGCCCCTAGCAATCTATCTCT
>JAMDCE010000195.1 GCA_023489135.1 Chloroflexota bacterium | reverse complement strand
AGTGGATACGGGTACCCAGTCAACGAGCCTGTGCTGGAACCAGGTGATTACAGCATCATGGGAAGCGCCTTCTGTATGGCCCTGGCCGCAAAGCTGGCGAAGCCTGAGAAACAGGTAGTCTCGGTGATCGGGGACGGCGCCTTTATGCTCGTGATGCAAGAACTGGCTACGGCCGTGGCACAGAATATTCCAGTGGTTACAGTTGCTTGTCATAACGCCGTCTACGGCAACATGCGCTTGAAGCAGCATATGCATTTCAACGATCGATACATTGGGACCGAGCTATACATTCCAAATCTGGCCGAGGTGGCAAAGTCCTTGGGAGCGTACGGGGAGCGTGTCGAGAAGCCTGACGATATCATCCCAGCTTTGCAGCGTGCCCTGAAGTGTGGAAAACCTGCGGTTCTGGACGTGATCATCGACAGCTCGCTGGAAGGGCTGGAGCCTCCAAACAAGTTGAGAGTGCCTGATCGATACTGATTAGAGTTCTTTCAACAAGAGGTTATAGCTGGTTTCGCCAAACAGGGCTGCATCCGTCGAGAATGCAGCCCCGTTATCTTCCACTGCTGTACAGAGAAGGTGACATCGACTGTGGAAACTCAACACACAAGCAGTCGATGGCAGCGACTCGCTTGTCTAGGTGAGGATGCTAGAAAACACCTCACTGCTTGTAGAGTCGCTCGATTAACCCACTGCTCTCGATCTTCTTCACTATGGTGGCGTCCATGACTTTGTCCGGTTTCAGAGAAGCTGCCTTAGCGTTCGAGGCTGCTGTCTCCTCGATCAGAAAGGCGATACCTTTCTCAGTCGGATACGGAACTTTCGGCAGCAGTTTCTGAGTGAAGTAACGGTAGCCCTCATCAAGAGCTTCCTGGTCGTCGCTCTTGGTATACTTGCTGATAACCTGTTTGGCAAAAGCAGCGTCGGTCTTACCTTTGTGAATGCCCTCGACCAGTGCTGAAAGGAATCGCTCGACGATGTCAGGACTCTTACTCATGAAGCTTCGCGTTGTGGCAATGGCCGAGTGTTGGTACGGTTGTTCGAGGTCGGCCAAATCTATGAGTTTCTTCATACCTGCTTTATCGAGCATTATGTTGTTCGGCGGGTCGGTCAGAGTTCCTTGTACCGCATCCTGTTGCAGCGCAGCGATTCGTTGGAGTTGGTCTCCTATCTGCAGGATGGCAACATCTTTTTCTGGCTGTAAGCCAACTTTTCTAAGCGCAAAACGGGTAGCAAAATCTGACGAGGAGCCGAACTTGCTCACTGCGACCTTCTTGCCCTTAAGGTCTTCGGGTTTTGTGATAGATGGCTTGACGTAGAGCTGGTAGGGCATCACGTTAGTTATGCCTGCGACTATGACCAGGTCAGAGCCTTCGGCTACAGCGGCCACGATACCAGATCCAGCAATCACTGCCAGTGGAACCTCGCCCGCAATCACGGCTGGAATAGCCTTGGTCCCGCCCTCGATTAGGACCATCTCGACATCGAGGCCGTACTTCTTGAAAATGCCTGCCTCATACGTCATCCAAACAGGAGACTGAGATGCGCTCACGGAGGTGTATGCGATGCGAAGCTTCTGCATCTTGGTTTCAGCCGCTGGTGTCGCCGCAGGTTTCGGCGCCGCCGTAGCGGTGGGTTTCGCTGCAGGCGTGGCAGCCGCTGGCTGTGTGGGCTTGGAGACAAGTGTCGGCGTCGGGGTGGCAGCACTAGAGCAAGCGCCCAAGAGAATAATGGTCGCAATCAAGAAAAGCAAGGCTATGTTGCGTAAGAGGTTGCGATTGGCATGTGCGTAGTAACTAGGCATCGTCGGATTCACTCCTTTCTTTCAGCACGATTGACTCGCTTGCGCTCTCCAATTCGCGGGTTTCTCGCTTCGCCAGAGCAGCTGCCGCTACGATGTTTGCCTCAGTCCTTTTTGCCTTGACCATATTAGATCCCTTTAACGCCAAATTTGCCGGCCAGTTTCTGCAGGATTAACACCAGCACTACGAGGGCGATGATCATCATCACAGCAAGGGCGGACAAAGCAGCATACTGTCCACCGTCCCATAGATCGAAGACGAGTATGGACAGGATTATGCTTTGACCACTGTACAAGAGCACAGAGGACGATAGCTCTCTGATCGAGACGATGACAATGTAGATCCATCCTCCAAGGAGAGCTGGCTTCAACAAGGGAAGCACGACACGTGTGAATGTTTCCATCCACGAGGCGCCTGAAGTGTGTGCCGCCTCTTCGAGCTCCTTGTGAATCTGAACCATCGAACTTGTGCAGGATCTGATGCCATATGGCATGAAACGAGTAATGTATGCAATCAACAGAATCCAAATCGTGCCGTATATCGGAATTGGCAGAATAAGATACACCCAAATGAGACTCACGCCCAAGACAATGCCAGGGAAGGCAATTGGTAGGAAGGCAAAAGCATCAAGAACCTGCCTGCCTGGCGTTTTCGTTTTCACGGTAATCCAGGCGATGACAGACGTGAGGAGCATAATCACCGTCGCCGTACCAACAGCTAGCTCAAAGCTGTTCAGAAACGCAGTCTGCGCCTTACCCAAGTTCAAAATGAACTGGTAGCCATCCAGACTCAGCTTATCGAAGCTGCTCAAATCTGGCTGCCGGTAATATCGATTCAGCGAGGACCAGACAAGGACGAAGAAAGGAAGCCCAACCAGTACGACGAAGTAGAGAATTAGAATCCCTGATGTCAGGTATTTCCATCTACCGAGATCGATCATACGGGGGCGGAAGGCTTTGCCAGTGACTGTTGCGTACCGCTCGGACCTGGATATCATCTGATAGTAGAAGCGGATGCCGATTATACTAAGCACCAACAAAGATACGGCGAACGCACCAGCTAGTCCGAAGTCCGAGGGGTATTGATGAATGGCCAGATAGATCTTGGAGGTGAACACAAAGACGCGTCCTGGTATGCCTACCAGGGCTGGAACCTCGAACGACTCTAACCCACGCACGAACATTATCAAGGTAACGGAAGCTACGGTTGGCAGCATCAGCTTGAGGGTCACACGTCTGAGAGTTGCGAGAATGCCGGCCCCGGACATCATAGCTGATTCCTCGAGCGAAGGGTCCATCGACTTCAAGGCTGCGCTCATCATTACGAAGACAAGAGGCGACAGGTGTAATCCCTCGATCCAGATCATCCCCCAGATCGTATAGACGTCGAAAGGAGGACTGCTGAGTCCGAGCGTGCTCACCAGGAGATGGTTGATAAACCCGATCTTCGGGCTCAGCAGGAATATCCAAGCTACCGCTCCCAATATCCCTGGCACAATCAATGGCACGAGCGTGAGCGCGTAAAACAGATTCCGGAGTGGCGTATTCGTCCGCTCGGTGATCCAGGCCAAGGCGGTGCCAATGACTAGCGATAGCGCGCAGGTACCAGCAGCATAGAGCACGGAGTTTGTGAATAGTCGGAGAGATGCCGGGTCGGTGTAGGCCTTAACGTAGTTTTGCAACGTCAGGCCTCCCTCCGCTGTAGGGTCTCCCGCTTTGAAGCTGCCCCAGATAAGCATCGCCAACGGGATAGCCGTCAAATAGGCTACTATGATGGAGACGAGGACCAGTACCATGACCTTTTGGTCAGGAAGGGTAATTTGTCTCCTTCTTGCCAGCCGTTGAGAGACCGTTGCCATTCTTTCCTCAGTACAGTTCTGGCGTGCCCTGGGCGTGCTTGACGAAACTGGAAATCATATAGTACAGGTCACCTCTGCCATGATAGATTCTAGCATTCAGGTCACCCTCCCATGCGGCATCGACGAGCCTTCGTTTTCCCGAGAAGACGTCTTGAAACACTGTCTGGCTGGCCTTGATAGTCTCTTTGCTCGGGTTATCACTGGTGCCGACCTGCACTGTTGTCGATCTGTTCTTAATCTCGATGAATATCGAGGGGCCGTCGCTGACTTCCAGTTGGATAACCTGCCCATCAAGATCATCCAGAATCCATTGCCACTTCGGGAGATCGGTTCCCTTGTCAAAGGCCTTCTCGACTAAGGTTAAGAGATCCTCTGCCATCGCACGTATCCTCTTAAGGTTTTTCGGCCAGTAGTTCGTCGGGGTCACCGTACTTGCTGGCAATTTCCCTGACCTCGGGATCGTCAAGCGCGAGCACGTGCCCATCGACGATGATTGGCGTGCCATCCAGGTAAATGGTTGGCTGAAACATGTGTCCGTGGGTATGAATCGGAGCGGCGACATCTATGTGGCCTTCCGTCCTAGACGACGGAGCTCCCATTGCAAAGTGGATGACTCCTGCGTGTCTCGTCGGGTCGATGCCGGCCGCGTGTTTCCCATAAAGATAATGAGGATTTGACCTCACGCCTACCTTCGGATGCAATCCCCACATAGCTTCGGAGAAGAGATTCCCGTGGGGAATCTTGTTGATCATTGCCCATTCCCAATCGGCCTCGGGGCCGCCTTCGATCTTCGTGACCCAGCTATACTCGCCTTTCTCTTCGATAGTCCATTTAACATAACCATTTACTCCGCCAGGCCTGCCTTCGACTTCATCCATATAAAGCACGCCTCTAGCGCCAGGTACCGCGCCCTTGACCCTTGGAACGGCCAGGACCGCTGGCGCGGTGAAGTTGGCGCCGGGATATCCAAGTCGGGTCGTTTTTGCTCCAGCCAGGCTCCCACCGATGACGTGGTAATGTCCCTTTGTATTGATACTTGCGTAGAAATCGGACCCCTTTTTGCAGGTGAGGTGGAAGACCTTGCTTTGCTGAAGAATTTCTCGCTGCTTTCGACCGATAGCTTCGAGGATCTCGAATGGGAAAGTACAGTAATCGGAAGCTAGCATTTCTGGCTCGTATGGGCTGGGAACGATGACCCTTGTCCCGTGTTCACAGCAGGCGGTGACTATGCTTCGTAAGGCAGGGTGGTATAGATCGGTGCAAATGATGAATGTGACGTCGGAAGCATACATCGCGTACTTCGCGACAGGTGGCAGATCGTCGTTTTCTCCCTCCTCTCCCTTTCTCGGAACGTAGGGAATCACCAGCGAGAATGGCGTTCCGCCTGACGACATTATTGCCTCTTCATAGGCGGTAATTACTTTCGGTTCCACGCGGGTGTCCGCTATCACTAGAGCGCTTTCGCCGGGTCGTAGACGGCTAATCTGCCTAATGAATGCCTGGGCACCTCGAAACAATTCGGATTCGATCCCCATACCTGTCCGCTCCTCCTGTGGATGGTCAATGTTTTAAGCGCGTGAGAGCCTATTCTCTTATGAACTGCTACTTGATTCCAAAGATCTCGCGGAACATGTCAGCGTACTTGTTATAGTTCTCCGCGCCCGCTGGGTTGCTGTAGTGAATTTTGAAGCCCTCCGTCAGTGCTGGAGGATTTACCTTTACGCCCGGACGTACCGGAATCCTACCAACGTCGGCAACAGCTTGCTGTCCCTCCGCCGAGAGGAACCAGTCCACCCAAAGCTTTGCCGCGTTGAGATGTGGAGCTTTGGCGAGAATGCCTGTCGGCTGCACGTCGAAGATGACGGGGTCGGTGCGGACCCATTCAACAGGCGCACCCTTCTTCTTCAACTGCTCGATGCGATGGCCATAAACACTTACGGCTACGGGAAACTCCCCTGCCGCCAGCAGTTCAGCCAGAAGAGTATGCCCCTTGCGGATGCTCGGCTGATTCTTGGCGATGCCCTTCCAGATGTCAAGCGCCTTCTGCTCACCAAAGATGTCAACTGTCGATACGAATAACTCGATTTCGGCCTCCTCAAGTCCGAGCTTGCCTTTCCATTTAGGATCTGTGAGGTCCTGGTAGCTCTTCGGCGCGTCTTCCTTCTTCACCAGGTTTGTGTTATAAGCAATGACGTTGCTGTTCATGCGGTCGGCAATCCAGAGGCCATCCTTGTCCTTGGCGCCGGCCGAGTAGGCCTTGCTCTCCGGTGAAACGTAGGGCTGGAGAAGCTTCTCTTTGAACACGTAGTAGACCTCGAAGCCATTCGTCTCTACCACGTCTGCAAGGTTCTGTCCTGCCTTCGCTTCGGTAACGAGCTTCTGCACGATCTTCTCGCCATCCGCGCGGTAATGTTCGACCTTAATGAAGGGGTACTTCTTCTCAAACTTCGGAATTATCTTTTCCGCGTCGTCGATGTTGAGTGAAGAATACAGAACCAGCTTGCCTTCCTTCTTTGCTCCTTCGATGAGCTTGTCGACTCGCTCCTTTTCGCTTGCGGCATCCGATGCTTGAGCAGCTGCGGCTGGCGTTGCTGCCTTCGGAGCAGGAGTTGCGGGAGCGGATGGTGGCGTTGCTGCTGCGGGTGTCGCCGCTGCAGGTGCCTTTGTCGCCGGAGGGGTAGGCGTTGGCTGTGCACCAGCACAGCTTGTTAAGACGATGCCCATCAGGAACACGACTGCCGCGAACGCTCTGATACACTTTCCATGTCTCGCCAGATGACCTACGAACATCGCTGTACCTCCTTAATTTGTGAATTGCTGGCTTATTTGCCATTCACCTGCTTGATGAATCCACTCTCGTCGAGCTCCTTCATGAAGCGAAGATCAACCACGCTCTCTGGCTTCACATCTTTCGCCTTCGGGTTTTGCTCAGACATTTCCTCGATGATGGTCTTGATGCCATTGATGCTCGGATAGGGCACTTCGACGATGTATTTCTGAGCGTAATTCTGGTAGGTCTCTTCTAGGACTTCCCTGTCGTCGGTTTTGAGGAATGCAGCCAACGACTTGATGCTGAACTGCTTATCGGTTCGGTATTTGTGCAGGCCCTCAATGAACGCTTTCATAAACCGCCGAACCACATCTTCATTCTTTTGAATGAAAGACTTGGTCGTATTCACCCCTCCCTGCTGGTATTCAAGCCCAGATGACCCGAGGTCAACTAGCTCCCTGAATCCATGCTTCCTTGCCTGGATATTGGATGGGGATGAAAGTATCGCCGCATCGACAGCCCCTGACTCAAGGGCGCTGACCATTGCCGGCATTTCATTGAGTTGAAGGAGAGTCACGTCCTTGGTGGGATCCAGGCCCCACTTCTGAAGCGCATAACGGGCGGCAAAGTGAGTTGCGGACCCGAACCTGGTAATCGCCAGCTTCTTACCCTTTAGTTGTTGCGGTTCTTTAATCTCAGGCCTAGTGTAGACCCAAAAGACGAGATTGTGGCTAGTGCCAGCGATCATGACGGCGTCGCCGCCGGCGACTGCTGCTTCAACAGGAGCCTGTGCCCCTGTGACTATGATTGGCGTCTCGCCGGCCAGCAGGCTTGCAACAAGCTTCGAGCTTCCGGAGATGAATAGAATCTCGACGTCCAGATTGTATTTTTCGAATAGGCCAGCATCTTTCGTTATGAATGGAATGGCTTGCGCACCACTGATGGAACTATATGCAATGCGCAATTTGTCGGGCGCCTTTGCCTGCTTGCTCTCCTCCGCTGGCGCCTTAGGTTGCTGGCTTTGGTCTTGTGTTGACTTCGTTAGCTTTGGTTGCTCAGTTGGCGGAGGCGCAGCGGTCTGGGGCGTACACGAAGCTAAGAGCGAGAGAAGGACGAGCACAACAGCTACACCAAGATGCGGACGTCGTACCATGAGCTTCCTCCTTGCTGTTGCAATTCCAGCGGATTCTTACAATCGCTTAGATGACTCCGGCCGACCTGGCTCTTGTCTCAAAGTGATCCCAGCGTCATCGACACCCTTCGCTACTTGAGGAGATACCCCCACTTCTGGCGCGTCTCCCTCTTGTACTCAGGACTGGGGCCGATCGCTGTTGGGAACCTGTCGCGCCATTCATAAGGCCTGGTCGCGTCGATGATTAGACGCGAATTGAACCCTTTGGCATCAGGATGAATGGCAGGATCTAGCGGCCCACTCCAGGCGCGGTTAATGATATCCATCGATGTGGCTGGGTCAGATCGAGTAACTACGGCCCACATAACGTCGTTCAAATCGGATACGTCGATGTCGTCGTCCACTACGATGACTAGCCTCCCGAGGTAAGCACCGGCGCGACACATAGCGGCAACGTGTCCTGCCTGGCGGGCATGGCCGGGGTATCTTTGCTTAATAGACACGACGTTGAGGAGGCGACATCCACCTACACCGGGCAGCATA
>JAMDCE010000553.1:7354-8110 GCA_023489135.1 Chloroflexota bacterium | reverse complement strand
CGAATTCATACTGCATACCGGTATCTTGAAGCCTTCTGGGTCAAGTTCTGCTCTTAAGTTGATGCATATTAGACGCAGCATGCTGCGTCTCAAGCGCCCGAGAGCAGAATGTGGCCCGAATGGTGAACCATCCCTCTTGCCCCTTTCCTGCGGCCCGATTCTTGCACACAAAGCTGTGGAGTCTGGTGACAGGAGGTGTTAGAAATGTCTGATCGACTCTATCTGCCCTGGATCGCGGTGATCCTCGGCATCTGGCTCATCATCTCGCCGTGGGTCCTGAACTTCTCGGGGGATCAGCCGGCGATCTGGAACGCCGTAATCGTCGGTATCATCTCGTTGATAGCCGGTCTGTATGGCGCCTTTTTCGTCCGGCGGCCGGGTGTAGTCTAAGTAGCTGTCAGCAATCAACTTTCAGCCGTCGGCGCAGGGCCAAAGCTACTGCCTTGGTTCACACTGGTAACTGAATGCTGATTACTTGCTGCTAACCAGTTAGTAAGACAACTCCGCCTCGCGGCAAGCCTTTGAAATGAAGCTAGCCCGAGGCGGAGTTCTCTTCCTACAGCGGTGTTCGCTAGTATCCGGCTGGCTGCCGAAAAGGGCTTCGGTCTGCCGAAGCCCGCAAATGTAGCGCGGGGGCTTGTCCCCCGCCCGCAGCCCGGCGGGGGACGGGCGGACCGGGCCGTCGGGGAAGACCGAGCGGCGCGAGCGCCAGGAGCATTTGGAGATGCAGGGATGGAAGATTCTGCTGTTCTCGGG
>JAMDCE010000553.1:0-7344 GCA_023489135.1 Chloroflexota bacterium | reverse complement strand
AAATGTAGCGCGGGGACTTGTCCCCCGCCCGCAGCCCGGCGGGGGACAAGCCCCCGCGCTACAGTAAGCCTAACCAATTCGAAACCTGCTCTAGATCCTCGGGAATTCCACTCCTCGCGTGGATTCAACCGGGGCCAGGCACTCCTGTTCTGCGCCTTCCGCGGCCGTCGACTGAGGGGCGCTCAGTTCCGAGCCGGAGCTCCTGGCGGATACCTGGAGATTGGTCAAAGCGGTGCTAACCCTGCTCAAGTGAACGCTTATCTCGCCGCGCGAGTTCGTGAGCATAGTAATGGCCCGCGAGAACCTGCCCTCGATCTCTTCCTGCAAGGCTTTGACGCTGTCCTCCGCGCCACGGAGATGAGCGTTCAGCTTCTGCACGTCGATGCTCTGGGAGGACTTGAGCGTGGTGTGAAAGACCAGCAGCAGATACGGCACGAACATGCTGTAACTGATAACCACCACGTTCATCTGGAACGCCTGGGTCTGAATACCGGTGGTGAGGTCGTAAACGGCGTCGGGAACCGCGGCCAGGCCGAAGCTCACCGTGATGCTGGGATCGACGTATTTCTTGACCTCTCTGGCCTTTTCGAGGACAGCCGCCTCGAGGTGGGCTTTCAATCGCTGCTGCTCGACGGGATCGTCGCAGGCAGCGAGTCTCTCCACCAGAGCCGTCGACGTCCACTTGCTGTCGATGGGCAAGACCAGATTGTTGGGCAGCCGCAGCCCAAACTCGACGGTCTTATTGCCGACCCTGAAGTTGCGCACCTGCCACTCCGGGGGCAGCTTGGAGAACACCAGATCGATGACGTTCTCGCCGGCCGCGCCCTTGGTCTGCGTCCCGGCGATGATGGTCTCCAGGCGCCGAATGGATTCGGCCGTGCGCTGTTCGAGATCGTGTCGCGCCCTGGCATAGGCGTGAAGCTCGGCCACCCCCAGTTGGATGTTGTTGACCGCCTGGGTGACGGGGCCCAATTGGGAGAGCCTCTCGGTGAGGATCGCGGACTGCACTTCCTGCCGGGAGCGTCGCAGCTGCAGCGACAGAAGGAAGAACACGGCCGCCAGGAGCACGATCACCAGAACGGTCAGCAGACCAAGCAGTACGGTGTCCATCACTCGCCAATCAATCTCGACGCTATGGTGTTCTTCTGGATTTCGCGCGTTCCCTCGTATATCTCTGTTATCCGCGCGTCGCGATAGAAACGCTCCACCTCGTTCTCCAGGAAGTAACCGTAGCCGCCGAATATCTGAACAGCCTCCTCGCAAACCTCGACCGCCACGCGCGCGGCGTGGAGCTTGGCCATCGAGGATATCTTGATATCGCCCTTGCCCTGATCGATGAGCCAGGCGGCTTTGTAGACCATTAGCCTGGCGGTTTCGATCTTGGTGGCCATGTCGGCCAGCTTGTGCTGAATAACCTGAAAAGCCGATATCGGACGGCCGAACTGGACGCGCTGCTTGGCATAGGCCAGCGCCCGATCGAATGCCCCCTGCGCCGTGCCCAACGCCTGAGCGGCGATACCGACCCTGCTTTCGTTAATGAAGCCCATAGTGTTGTAGAAGCCACCGCCCTCCTGCCCCACCAGATTGCCGTGCGGAACGCGCACGTTGTTGAAGCTGATCAGAGCGGTGGACGTCATTTTGATGCCCATCTTGGTCCCCACCTCGCAGGCATCAAACCCCTCGCGGCCGGATTCGACGACGAAGGTGCCCATGCCGCGGTATTTCGGCGTCGCCGATGAATCCGTGAGGCATAGGACGACCACGTAATCGGCGATGCAGCCATTGGTAATAAAGATCTTGCTGCCGTTTATCAGCCACTCGTCGTCGTTCTTGACCGCGGTCGTGGCCACTTCGGTAATGTCGCTGCCGTGGTCAGGCTCGCTAAAGGCCGCCGCCGAGATCATTTCGCCCGAGGCCACCGGTGGCAGGTACTTCTTCTTTTGCTCCTCGGACCCAGCCTTCAGGATTATCTCGGCGCCCAATCTGGACAGGAGGATCGCCACGCCCAATCCCGAGTCCTTTCGGCAGAAGGACTCCCACACCAACACGCTTTCCAGCACTCCGTAACCCTGCCCGCCGTACTCTTCTGGCCAGTGCAGGCAGACGAATCCCAGCTCACAGGCCTTTTTGCGCAATTCCAGGGGATAGCTGTGATTCTGTTCGTGCTCCAGGGCATAATCGCGGTCGAACTCCCCCTCGGCAAACTCCATCGCGGCTTTTTGAATAGACTTCTGCTCTTTGGTCAGCTCGAATTCCATGTGGAGCACTCTCCCAAGTTGCGCCCGATCCCAGCGCGTTTGCTTCAGTCTACCCGAGAACCAGACGGCAGTCAATAAGTAGAGGGTGAGTTGCCCAGGTGGGGCGCACGTGGTAGAATTCGCCCGGTGATACATTAAGAGGGAGGAAACCGCAATGGACCTTGGTTTGCGGGACAAGACCGTGATCGTGACCGGCGGCGGCTCTAACATCGGGCGAGCGGTATCCATCGGTTTTGCTCGCGAGGGCGCCAAGCTGGTCATCGCCGACATCGATCAGGCGCAGGCCGAGAAGGTTGCCGCGCTGATAAGGGAAATAGGCGGCCAGTGCACGACGGTGAAAACGGACGTCACCAATTGGGACAGCGTGCAGCAGATGGTTCGCACCGCGCTGGACGCCTATCAGCAGATAGACGTGCTGGTAAACTGCGTGGGATGGACGATCGACAGGCTGTTCGTCGAGAAGCCACGGGAAGAGTGGGAAAAAGAGGTCGCGGTCAATTTCTGGAGCGCCATCAATTGCGTTCGAGCCGTGATCGATCACATGATCGAGAGGAAGTCGGGCAGCATTGTCAGCATTGCCTCCGACGCCGGCCGCATCGGCGAGTATCGCGAGGTCGTCTACTCCGGATGCAAGGGCGGGGTGATCGCCATGTCCAAATCCCTGGCCCGCGAAGTCGGCCGCCACGGAATACGACTGAACGTGGTGTGCCCCGGCTTGACCCCCGGGAAGGAAGACGAGGTAGGCGACAGCAGCCTCTGGAAAACGCAGGCCGTCTATATGTCGTCGGACGCGTTGGAGGCGGCCAAGAAAGTGTACCCGCTGCGCAAGCTGGGCCAGCCCGAGGACACCGCCAACGCCGTCATTTTCCTGGCCTCTGACCGGTGCGCCGGTCACATCACCGGCCAGACCCTCAGCGTCAGCGGCGGCTACTCGATGGCATAGACATGAAGAGAGCCAAAATCCTGTTGGTGCTAACTTATTACTCCCCGCACGTGAGCGGCCTTACCATCTACGTGCAGCGGCTGGCCAAGGCGCTGGCTCAAAGAGGGTATGGAGTGACCGTGCTCACCTCGCACTATCAGAACAATCTGCCGGTGCGCGAGTGGTTGGACGGTGTGGAGATCGTGCGGGTCCCGGTGCTCTTCAGGTTGAGCAAGGGCGTCGTTATGCCCACCTTCCCCGCCAGCGTCTGGTCCCACGTGTCCGCCACCGACATAGTTAGCATACACCTTCCCCAGATGGAGGGATCGATCCCGGCGCTTTTCGGCAAGTTAGCAGGCAAGAGGGTGGTGCTGACCTACCACTGCGATCTCCAGCTGCCCCCCGGAAAGCTCAATCGCCTGGTCGAGCGGGTGGCGACGACCGGAAATCTCGCTGCCGCTCAGATGGCCGACGCCATCGTGACCTACACGCGAGATTACGCCGAGAATTCCGGCTACCTCTCCCGCTTCCGCCATAAGACGCACACCATTTATCCTCCGATAGAGGTGGCGTGTTCCACGCCGGAGCAAACACTGGAGTTCAGGCAGAAAACAGGGCTGGACGGCAAGCGCGTGGTCGGCTTCGCCGCGCGGCTGGCTACCGAGAAGGGGGCAGAGTACCTGCTCGAAGCGATGCCCCTGGTTCGCGAGCGATTGCCCAACACCACGGCCGTCTTCGCCGGCGAGTACCAGAACGTCCTGGGAGAGAACGTCTTCGCCCGGCTCGATCATCTCATCAGGAAACAGAGCGACGCGCTTCAGTTTCTGGGCGTTCTACCGCCGCAAGAAATGGGCAAGTTCTTCTCCGTGTGCGACGTGCTGACCGTTCCCAGCATCAATTCCACGGAATCCTTCGGTCTGGTGCAAGTGGAAGCCATGCTCTGCGGAACGCCCGTGATCGCCAGCAACCTCCCCGGGGTGCGGGAGCCCATACGAATCACAGGAATGGGTGAGATCGTGCCACCGCGCGACTCGGCGTCCCTGGCCCGAGAGATCGTGAAAGTGCTGGAAAACAGGGAGAGATATGTGCGCCCTCACGAGGAGATAGCGAAGCTGTTTGATATCGAAACGACCGTGCGGGAATACGAGCGCTTGTTCGGGGTACGATAGTGTCGGATCATTTCCTAAGAGAGCACTTGCGCTCGGTGCCGATGCACCGGGTGATACTGAGAGCCATCGAGTGCAAGCTATACGCTCAGTTCCAGTTCGCCGGGCCGATACTGGACGTCGGCTGTGGCGACGGACACTTCGCGCAGGTGCTGTTCTCCACGCCGCTGGATTTTGGGATCGATCCCTCTTCGCTGTCGTTGGCCGAAGCGGCCGAGCGGAACGCCTACCGCCGGCTGGCCGTGGCCAGCGCCTGTGACATACCGTTTCCGGACTCCAGCTTCAACACCGTGATCAGCAACTGCGTGGTGGAACACATTCCTGAGATCAAGACCGCGCTCGGCGAGATCAACCGGGTCCTGGTGCCCGGAGGGAGCTTTGCCCTGACCGTGCCCAGCCACCGTTTCGCTGATTTCCTTTTGGGAAGCGGTCTGCTTCGAAGGCTGGGGCTGGGAACCCTGGGCGACGCCTACGGCCGCTGGTTCGATTCCATCTCCCGGCATCACCACCGCTTCTCCCGCGAAGGCTGGAGCGAGATGCTGGAAGAAGCCGGCTTCGGAGTGGTGTCTTCGTCCTACTACATGTCGGAGAGGGCCATGCACTTCTTCGATCTCAGTCACTACTTCAGCGCGCCCAGCTTGATCACCAGGAAGCTGATCGGCCGCTGGGTGCTGTTCCCGAACAAGACCTCCTTCTTGCCGTTGGAAAAGTGGCTGGATCGATTCTATAATGAGCCGGAGCCGGAAGTGGGCGCCTACGTATTCTTCCTCTGCCGGAAACAAGGCAAAAAACAGGCAATGGGCTCAAGCTGAACGACGAGAGGGTGGACGATGGGGGAACCCCAAGAGCTAAAGAATGAACTGCCGAATGCGCAACGGGAAAGATGGTATGTGGTCGCTATACTGATGCTCGTCCTGGCCGTGGGGGCCTATTTCCGCTTCCTCGGCCTGAATTGGGATAACGGCCATCATCTGCACCCCGACGAGCGGTTTATCACGATGGTGGACGCCGCCATCAAGTGGCCCCAGAACCTGGGACAGTACTTCAACACCGCGACTTCCCCGCTCAATCCTTACAATCAGAATTTCGGCTCGTTCGTCTACGGCACCTTCCCGCTCTTCTTTTCCAAAGCTATCGGCACCCTTCTGGATCGCGATGGCTACGACAAGATTCTCTTTCTGGGGCGAGCCTTATCGGCGCTGGCCGATCTGGGCACTATTTTGATCTTGTTCCTATTGGGTCGAAAGCTCTTCGGCAGCGCCGTCGGGCTGCTGGCGGCGACCCTGATGGCCTTCACGGTGTTCGCCATACAGCTTTCCCACTTCTTCGCCTTCGACACCTTCACCGTTTTCTTCGCGGTGCTGGTGCTCTACTACACAACACGGCTGCAATTGGACGGTGGGCTGAGAAACTACCTCCTGACGGGGGTCTCCTTCGGATTCGCCCTGGCTAGCAAGAGCAGCGTGGCCTGGCTGGTGCTGCCCGTGGTCGTCGCGATTGCCGTGCGCATGTACCGGCAGCACCTGCGCCAGCAGCAAGCGAGGTCCGCTCGGTCGGACTCCGGGGGCAAAGCCATCGATCGTTTGTTCTCGATGGACCTGATTTTCTCCACCGCCCTGGCGGCCTTTGTCATCCTGGCCATCGCCGGCCTCGTGTTCCGAATTCTCCAGCCCTACGCCTTCAGCGGCACGTCTTTCTTCAGCTTCATGCCCAACACCCAGTTCCTGGCCGACGTCAACCGCCAGAAGGAGGCCGTGGAAGGCATTATAGATTATCCACCTAGCCACCAGTACGCCTTCACCCCTTCCTACCTCTTCCCGCTGAAGGATATGCTCCTCTGGGGGATGGGTCCCCCGCTGGGGATAGCCGCCTGGCTGGGCTTCATCTTCGCCATCTACCACGCCGTCCGGTCACGGAGCGCGCGGTACCTTCCACTCCTGGTGTGGGTGGGATTCAATTTCGTCTACTACGGGCAGGTCCTGGCCAAAGGCATGCGCTATTTCTACCCGATCTACCCGCCCCTGGTTCTCTTCGCCGCTTTCGCCTTGATCCATTTCTGGAGAAGCGCTCGGCCGAAAACTTCGCTCGCATCCGGAGAACCGAGCGCGTCCGAGGATGGATCTGAAAACGGCGATCATCGCCAAAAGTCGGGGGCATCAGGAAAAGACCCGGGTTCATCAGGAAAACGGCTCCGCCATCTGTTGCCCCATAACTGGCGGCAGGGGCTGGCCCTTTTTCTCATCTGCTTCGTCGTCCTGACCAGCCTGGCCTATTCCATCGCCTACTCCAATATCTATCTGCGCCCGACCACGCGTGTTGCCGCGTCGCAATGGATCTATCAGAACATTCCACGGGGCACGACCATCGCCAACGAGCACTGGGATGATCCCATTCCGCTGGGATTGAGTCCCGAGCTCAACGCCAGCCTTTACCCGGGGCTGACCCTGGCGCCTTACGACGACGACGATGCCACCAAGCTGGAGAAGCTGGCCAAGGTACTGGACCAGACCCAGTACATCTTCGTCACCAGCAATCGACTCTATGGATCCATCCCTCGCCTACCGATGCGCTATCCGTTGACCACCGAGTACTACCGCTTACTGTTCGACGGCCAGCTTGGGTTTAGGTTGGTGAAGACCATCGCCTCGTATCCCAACCTCGGAGGTCTTCAGATAAACGACGACCGAGGCATGGAGATCAACGGGCTCCACGCTTTCATTCAGCCCGACGAGACCTTCACCGTTTACGATCATCCGAAGGTCCTCATTTTTCAGAAGACGGACGACTACACCCCGGGCCGAATTCGTGAGCTGTTGGGCCGGGTGTCGTTGAATAACGTCGTGAGGGTCACGCCCCTTATGGCGTCCAAGTACAACAACGGCCTTCTATTGAGCGACCGCGATAAGGGCGTCTATGAGATTACCGGCAGCTGGTTCCAGATGTTCGACCCATCGGACCTCTTCAATCGCTATCCCATGATCGCCTGGTGGCTGACGGT